>NZ_CP146276.1 GCF_037044555.1 Pelagibacterium nitratireducens | reverse complement strand
TCGCGCTGACGCGGATGCGCAGCACACCTTCGCCGTTGACCGTGCCGGCAAAGACCCGGTCGTCCACCTCCTTGCGCTTGGGCACGGACTCCCCGGTGACCGGTGCCTCGTTGACCGCACTGTCGCCGGAGATAACGTCCCCGTCCGCAGAAATGCGGTCTCCCGGCCGCACCAGAATGACCGCTCCAACCGTCAGGCTGTCGGAGGGCACGGTGCGGGGTTCGCCATCCATCTCGAGCAGCGCGGTCTTGGGCATGAGATCGGCAAGCGCGGTTATACTGGCCCGGGCACGGCTGGCCGCAATGCCCTCGAGCAGTTCCCCCACCAGGAACAGCAGCACGACAACGGCCGCTTCCTCGGTCGCTCCAATGATCACCGCGCCGATGGCTGCGACGGTCATCAAGGTCTCGATGGAGAACGGGCTGCCATTTATTGCACCCATGTAGGCGCGCCGCGCGATGGGAATGAGCCCCACGAACATCGCAATGATGAAACCCCAGGGCTGGGTTTGCGGAAGCATCTGACCGGCGAGGAATGCCGCACCAAGCGCGAGGGCGCATACGATGGTCAGTTGAGCCTTGGACGTCTTCCACCAAGGGCCATCCAACGGCCCGTGGTCATGGCCATGCGTGCCGGTTGGAGCCTCCGTGCTTCTTCCAGGTGCGCCGGTTCGATCGTCATGACGATGACTATGGTCGTCGTGATCATGGTCATGATGGTGGTGGCCGTCTTGGCAGCTATCGTCATGATCGTTCGCGGGAACAAGCCGTTCCCGGCTCTCCAGGCCGGAATCGCCGACCTTACTCGCCTTGTAACCAAGGCTTTCGACTTTGGAACTGACCGCATCGACATCTGCGCTTCCATTGTCCGTGGTCGTCATGGTGCCAGCCACGACAGAGACCTTCACATCCTCAATGCCGGGCATCCGGCGAACCGCGGTATCGATCTTGGCTGCGCAACTGGCGCAATCCATGCCAGCGACGCGATAGCGGGTTTGGCGAGTCATTTGTGGGCTCCTGGTCGACGTCTGACGGCCAGCTTGCATCCTCTAGCCACTATAGAAGCAAGCGAAATTTTTTCCCGCTTTCCCCTCGCATTGAATCCGCATGGAATGAGCCTTCGCCAGTGTCCGGCTAACCGGCCAGGCTGGCTCAGTGGTGGCCACTGTCGAGTTTGCCCGGCGGGTCCACCTGTACGGTGACATGGTCGATCGCATACCGCTCCTTGAGCCACGCTGAGACGATTGGAGGCAGGCCGAGTGGATCGGTTCCCTCTGCCGGGCTGACGTGGACAGTGGCAACGCTGGATTCATCGGTCAGCGTCCAGGCGTGAAAATGCCCGGCCTCGGCGATGCCGGGAAGACTCGCAAGACCGCGCTCCACTTCGATCGCATCCACGCCCCGGGGAACAGCCTGCAACAGAACGCGGATCGAGTCCGAGATAAGGCTCCATGCGGATCTGACCACGAGCGCCGCCACCAGCACAGAGAGGATGGGGTCCAGGATCGTCCATCCCGTCAGCATGATCCCGATGGCGGCGGCAATGGCGCCCACTGAGCCGAGAAGATCGCCGATGACGTGCAGGAACGCGCCCCTGAGATTGCCGTCGCCCCTGTTCCCCGACCAGAGGATCAAGGCTCCAGCGACGTTCACGCCGAGGCCGATCACGGCGACGATCAGCATCGGACCTGCCAGAATCTGGACAGGGGCATTGACGCGTTGCACCGCCTCCCAGGCGATCCATGCGACGAGCAAGAGCAGCGTCGCGCCGTTGGCGAGCGCGGCCAGGACCCGCACCCGGTGAAAGCCATATGTGCGCGTGGCGTCGGCGGCGCGCCGCGCGATGCGGTACGCGATCAGGGCCAGCAGCAGCGCGGCCGAATCCGAGACCATGTGGCCGGCATCGGCGATCAACGCCAGTGAGCCGGAGAACCAGCCGCCGACCGCCTGCACAATCGCGTAGCCGGCGGTGAAGATGAGAACGAGACGGATGCGCCGCTCGTTCGAGGCAGTCACGACCTGTCCGTGATCGTGGTTAGCGTCATGAGCATGCCCGTCATTCGCGGCATTGGAGGTGTCCGGGTTTCGGGTCATATCAGGTTCCTCGGGAAAGTCGCCACATGCCCCACCATGCGGCAGGCGCGAGCAGCACGACACTGGCCATGCCGGGAAGATAGGCAAAAGGCTGTACGGTAAACCAGGGGAAAACGGCAAAATGGGCCAGTTCGGTGATGCCCATGGCCGCAAAGAAGGTCCAGGCGAGATAGGTTCCGAAGCGGTATCCGCGGCTGACCAACGGTGGCACCACCAGCCATGCGCCCACCGAGAGCAGGACCAACAGGATCACCTGCCAGGAACCGGTATCGGGCGTGCCCGTGCCGGTGATCGCAGCCAGCCTGTCAAAAAAGTCCATCACATACTCCTCGATACGGTGAAGAACGAAGAGCGCCAGTGCCAGAAAGTATGGAGTCTTGATCGCCGTGAAGGAGGGGTTGGCGGGGAAGATCAGCCACAGCACGAATCCGCCAAGGAAGCCGGAGGTGAAGATGAGCATCGTCCAGAAGCCGAACGCGGCATAGCCCAGGCTCAGAACCACACCGGAAAACAGAAAGGCCGCAGCAATGAGTACAGGATCCCGGTTCATGTTTTAGCCTCGTGCGCGTCAGTCCCCATCCCGAATGCAGCAAGGCTTCCCTGGAAACGGATGCGTTCTGGAAGGCTCTGCTGAGGAATCAGGGTCTCTGATGTAGAGCGGTCCGCAAACACCTCGATGATGAGTTCTCGATACACAGACTTTTTCATTTTGTTGGTCTTCACTCCTTAGTCTACAGCCTCTAGCCACTAGAGAAGCAAGCAGAGTCGTCAGCCGATGAGGCTGCTGTTGCCAGTGGCCGATTCTCACTTCGAATTGAATGGCTGGGCGCTGGCTTCATCCTTACACAAACGCCATGCGCGTTTGTGTTTCTTTGTCTGATAGCTTCGTTCAATCCCCACAGGCCTTAGTGCGGATTTGGCGCTTTCTGTGGACGTTGAAGCTGAAACCGAGGACGTCGTTATTCTCAGGGCAGGTCCGCGTTCCGATTTAGGCGAGGCGATTGTATGGCTGGTCGCCTTTCGCAACAGTGCCGAGGTCGATATCGCGCGTGGCGACAACATGGGCCAACGCCTCTCCTATTCTCACATCGTCACTTCCCGCCAACCGGTCGGGATGTGGGATCCGGCGAGCGGCGCGGCGATACGTGTTCCAGTGCCCGAGGCTCTCGGCCCCGGCAACGACGGTTTAGCGCTCATCATACAGGAAAAGAACGGCGCTTTACCTGGCCGCATCCTGGGCGCCGCTGCGATCATGCGCTGAGCCGGTCCAGGATTGCCGCGCCCCGACTCGACATTCTCGCAGCCCTGCGCTTTATAGCCCCGGCTGAAGGAGCTGCGCATGAAAGACAAGATTACGGTCCGCATCACGCCGGAACTGGCTGAAGCGTTCAATGCCTTCATCGAGAAATCACCCGAACCCATCCGGAGCCGGCAAGACGGACTGCGCTACATCCTGCAAGACTGGTTGAGCGATCGAGGATATCTGGAGCTGCGGGCGGCAAGGCCGGAGGCTGAAAGTCCAAATCCATCCTAAGGGGGTACCGGGGTTCTCCTTTCCCTTGCCATGATCCGAGCGTATAATCTCCAAAGACTAGAGGAGAAAAAATGCAGGACGGGCTTCCCATCGGACGGGCCGCCAAGGCGAGCGGCATCAAGGTACCAACCATTCGCTACTATGAGCAGATCGGGTTGCTGCCGTCCGTGGGCCGAAGCCAGAGCAATCGCCGCCTCTATGATGCCGTCGACATAGACAGAATGAAGTTCATTCGGCATTCGCGGGAGCTGGGATTCGATATCGACGCGATCCGAGCCCTGCTTCGGCTTCAGGACGATCCCGCGCGCCCCTGTGCCGACGCCGATCTGATCGCACAGAAACGGCTAGTGGAGGTGCGGACCAAGATCAGCAATCTCAAGCTACTTGAGGCCGAATTGTCGCGCATGGTCGACGAAGGCACTCATGGCCGTATCGCCACATGCCGCGTGATCGAGACGCTGGCCGATCACGCTCAATGCAGCTATCACGGGGCCAACGCTTGAAGAAATAGTCGATCAGACCTTCTGCACGTCTTCTATCTACTTTCCTTGATTGAGGCAGGAGTACGAAAACTGGAATACGATGGTTTATTTTCACAAAATCGTGGGAATCGTGCCTTGATCATGCCATGTTCAACGTTGCATCAATGCCATATGGTTCGTCATTTTGCTTTGCTGGTTTTAAGCTTTGGAACAGCCGTGTTGATTTTGGCATGGCTCGCCGCCGTGCAAGCTTCCACGCCCAGCGGCTATGCAAGCCCCGTTTCTCCAGTTGAGAGCGCCGAGGTCGTAACAACGCTTGTCTTGCCCTCGACCGGCTTAAGTCTTGAGCCCCGCCAGACGGATCGAATACCGGCGATTTTCGCCACCTGCCCGCATTGCGAGATCCAAGCACCGGCTGCCGACGATCCAGGACAACCGCAGCCGCGGCAAATCTGGGCCTTGGCTCCCCCTCCCAAATCCAGCTATCTGTGGCTCCGTCCACTCGACGAACCCCCTCCGCGCGCCTGATCCAAATCGGCGCAGTTTAGGGCTTTTCCAATTCTCGCTCCGCCTATCGCGGCCCCGGCACTGCTTTCTTTCACGTTGATCACCGTTCCGGCGCAGCCCGGCGCGGTGTGTCGCCTGAGACTTAAGAGCGGAATAAAATGGCATCTTCTATCTCTCTTTCACGCCGCCACTTCTTGGCGGGTGCATCCAGCCTGATGGCTCTGTCTGTCGCCGGCTGTACGACATACAGAAATGAACCTCCCCAACAACAGGTGACGTTGCCGCCGCCTATATCTCCAGAGGTTGTCGCCATGTATGCGGCGCTTCCAGATGAAGAGTTCCCGGTCCCGCCCGTCGATCTGCGATATCTCGATCAGAATTTCTACCGTCAGCGTATCGACTATCCCACCGTCGAGGAGCCGGGAACGATCATCGTCGATACCGCCAGCTTCTATCTCTATCACATCGAGAAGGGCGGTACCGCGATGCGCTACGGCGCCGGATTGGGCCGGGCCGGCTTTGCATGGTCAGGGCGCGGACACATCGCCTACTCGCGGGAATGGCCGGTTTGGACCCCGCCCGGGGAGATGATCGACCGTCAGCCCGAACTCGAGCAATGGCGCAATGGCCAGCCTCCAGGGCTGGGCAATCCGCTGGGTGCACGCGCGCTCTACATTCACCAGGGAAGCCGCGACACGCTTTACCGAATCCACGGTACCGGCGAAGCCTGGACGATCGGCCGGGCGGTGTCGTCCGGGTGCGTTCGCCTGTTGCATCATGACGTGATCCACCTTGCCGACAACGTCAGATGGGGATCCCCGATAATCGTCTCTTGAGAGGGCGGTACCAGGGCCTGGTGAATGGCGGCCAGTCGAAGTTCCGAGCGAGGCATGGCAGCGAAATAATGGCTTTTTTTTCCAGAAATTCAGGGGACCTGAAAACAAACCCGCAAAGAATGAGAGGCGCTCATTTGCTGCGCATCGGCGTTGTGGACGAACCTCCCCTGTCAAGCAGGGGGTTGGACGCGCCATTCCATGCCCTTGGCGATATCAATCCAAGGGCCGTGATATCCATCATGCTGACCGGTGTGTCCTGCTTTATGCTCATGAACGCCGCGCTCTACGTCGCGTTCGATGGCCGGGAGTCGTTCTCGACCCCCGCAGAAGCCTTGCGTCTTCCCGTTCAGGCCCCGACCCAAACCACCGCGAATGGGAAAACCAGCCGGGTCAGGGCATCTGTATCGACGGAACGGGATCTGGTAACCTTCGAGATGGCTGTGGGAGAATCGCATGGGACGCAAACGCAGCTCCGCAACCAGGCATTCGTGTGGTTCAACTCCGCGCTCGCGACGTCGACAACCATCGTCTCGGCAGACATTCCCGCAATGGATATCCTGCTTGGGCGTGGTGACGATCAACCGAGGGTGGACCATAGCATAGCGTCTTCGCTCTACGGCGAGCCCGTGCAATCTGAAGTCGCTCTATCCATAACGCCGCTCAGCTTCTCGGCCGCTCCCACGCTCAGACTCTCCGATCAGGCTGCGGCCGAGTACGTCATGGCAGGTTCGGATCAGGTCCGGATCGCTCTGGCGTCGTTCTCCAATCTTTCCAGCTATGCGCCACCGAGCGGGGCGTTGACCGTCCCGGATAGCGAACCGGGAAGGATCATCACCTCGGAACCGGAGAACATAACCGTGGTCCCCATGTCGGTTCGTTCCGATGGATGGTCGGAGCGGCTACTCAAGCTCGATCAAGAAAGGCCGCTCTCGGCAGTGCTTGAGGAGAACGGGTTTGCGGAGGCCGACGCTGCAACAATTCTCAGATGGGCGAGGACTGCCTACGGAATGGATACCCTGCCTGCTCTTTCCCGCTTGCGTATCCTCTACTCTTCGGGCCGGCAGGAGGGGATGGAGGCGACCCCGATGCGCATCAGCGTCTATCGTCACGACGCGACGGCAAATGCGGACACGCATGCGTTTACAAGTGCGCGAACGGACAATGGCGGATTCGTGCTGGCCAACGAGCCGCCCAGAATTGCGATGCCGGAAGAGAACGTTGAGCAGGTGAACGCGGCGCGGCTTCCTTCACTCTATCAGTCCATCTGGGAGTTGGGTCGCAGAAACCGGCTTGAGGACGCTGTGGTCGAAAGCGTGATCATGGCTCTTGAGGGCCAACTCGACCTCAATGAACGCATCACGCCTGGCACCACGATCGAAATACTTGCGGCGGTGGACAGCGACAGCCGAAGCCAGGCGCTCTATGTCTCGCTCTCGGACAGCACCCGCCTTCGGGAGTTGTTTCAGTTCGTCGGGCAGGACGGAACAGCATCCTATATGGATCGGAACGGCCAGTCCTGGGGACCGATGTTCTTGCGGAGGCCACTCGAAGGCGGCGGTCGCCTGACATCTCCCATGGGGATGCGCACGCATCCCGTTACAGGAGAGATTCTCGGGCACGAGGGGGTGGATCTTGCCGCGCCTGCGGGGACGCCGATCTACGCGTCAGCGGATGGACAGGTCGCCATGGCGCAATGGAATGGCGGCTACGGACGGCACGTCCGGCTCACCCACGAAAACGGGTATGTCACCTCATATTCTCATATGAGCCGCATCGCCGACGGTATTGAGCCGGGCGCCGTCGTCCGCCAAGGCGACGTGATTGGATACGTTGGAACGACGGGTCTTTCGACTGGTAACCACCTCCACTTCGAATTGAGCGTCAATGGGCGGCTTCTCAATGCCTTGGATGCCCGGCTTCCTGCAAGCCGGTCACTTACGCCGGTTGACATGAGCCAATTCGCGCGGATCGTCGAGAACATTGATAACCTGATGACCGTGGGCGCAGCTAATGGGGCTGGCTCGATAAGTGGCGGTTAATTGACGACGCTCGCATCGCCTGTCGGGGAGGCGCGTACTTCTCTAGGAACGTGGTTCAAGGACAACGCGAAAACACCAACGATCACCAGCAGAACCGCAAGTACGGCGGTGTTACGATTGCGCAGAGAAAACATCGGTGGAACCTAACTAAGCAGAGCAGCAATGACGATAAATACGCCCATAGCGGAACGCAGCAACACAACCATTCTAGTCGGACATGGGAATGATGGAAACTGCGACAAAGTCGCACCGAACCCCCAATGCTTACCACGCACCCCTGCGCAACGACTTACGATCGAGTATGGTTGCCCAGGCTGAAATAGTGCTGCGCTCGGCCCGACGACCTCCTCATGCCAAGCCATGTAAGCATGGTATCAGTCTGAAGCGCCTGGACATGCGCATGATTAGGAAGACCTTGATGCTATCGGGCACACAACTCAACTCGTTGGCTGAAGTATTTCGACTATTGGGTGATCCAAACCGGCTCCGGATCGTCATGTACTGTATGGACGATCCAAAGTCCGTAGGCAACATCGCCGAAAAACTTGGCCTTTCGCAAACGCTGGTGAGCCAACACCTGCGTTTGCTTCGCGGGGCGCGAATTGTCGTAGGCAAACGTCAAGCCAAGAACGTATTTTATAGCGTCGCCGACGACCATGTCGGCGGCATGATCGTTGACATGGTGACGCGCGTCAAAGAAGGGGCTCTTTTGGTTGATGACGTCAAAATCAGGGTAAGGCCAATCTGACACAACACGCGCGGAGCCCTATCTTCCTCTTCCGATGAGTGCCGCCGATCAGTTGTCCAACGCTTCGTGTACCTGTTCATCCAGCCGATCGAAGTTGGTCTCGGCCAACGGTTGGCCATTGATGAAAAACGTGGGAGTCTGTTGAATCTCAAGTTGTTCCAGATCGGCCTTATCCTGATTAATCAGCGCCACGATTGCAGGCGAGCGCACATCGGAGCGGGCTCGCTCCACATCGAGCCCCGCACCTTCGGCCGCCGACCATGCCAACTCCATGTCTGGACTTCCGTGAGCTGCCCATATCGGCTGGCTGGCAAAGACCGCTTCCATGACGGGAATGTAGAGGTCCTGCACGCGTGCCGCTTCCAAAATCGCCATAGCTTCCTCGGAGCCTTCATGAAAAGGTGCGTAGCGTACGACAAGTTTCACATCTTCTGGGTTTTCATCCAGTATCTGTTTAACGACCGGATAGAATGCGCGGCAGGCTTCGCAAGCTGGATCCAAAAACTCGACAATTGTCACGCGTGCGTCGTCTCGGCCGACTACCGGTGAATTCGGTCGAACCAGTACGTCTGCGTTCTCGTTTGCCAATGTCACGGTTTGCTCAACCATGTTGGTATTATAGACATAGGTTCCCCCTGCCAACGCGGCAATGCCGACAACCAGTGTTCCGATAACTAATGTGCGCCTGTTCATGAGTTCTCCTTAAGCAGCGCGATCCTCATCATGAGCGCTGCTATAACTGTGAATGTAAGTAGGGAAAGAAGCGGAAGCGGAATTCCCCGTATTGTCATCTCCGCATCGGTACAGGAGATACCCTGGGTGCACGGGGCAATGGCCTCGGAAACCACCCCGTAGAACAACAGGACATGCCACCCTGCGGTGACCAGACCAGGAACAGCCAAGACCAGACCATATTTGGCTGCTCCCGGCTCGGCCTTAAAGCAGGCCAGTCCTAATACGAAAGCCAAGGAAAACATAAAGTTGCGCTGGTACCAGCACAGAATGCAGGGCGTCTGCCCCATGACTTCGCCTATGAATAAGGCGCCCAGGCTTGCAGCAAGCGCCATCACCCAAGCGACGAACATAAATGCCCAGAGGTCTCGCCCGCGAACGGCTTGCGTCGAGATATTCGCTTTCGTTTCATTCATGTCCGGCCACTCCGCATATCCGCGTTGCACCTTCGCAATCGTTGCGATCGATCAAAAATTGAGACTTTCTGAGCGTCAACCACTATCGGCAAGGCGCCTGACCTTTGCGATTGCGATTTCTCGGTCTTCTTCATAGGCGATCGTTCCAAAAAAACGCCCCTCACGGTCCAACATGAAGACCGACGCGGTGTGATCCACATTGTACCCGCCGCCATCGATCGGCGCTTTCTGCGTGTAGACACCCCATGCCGATACCATTTCCGCAATCTCATCCACCTCGCCGGTCAGTCCTGTAATACTGTCGGAAAACCAACTCACATATTCCGCCATGACTTCAACCGTATCTCGTTCAGGGTCCGCGGTTACGAAGAAAGCCTGTATTTCATCGGCATCCTCACCCAGCTTCGAAAGCCAGTATTGCATATCGCTCAAGGTCGTCGGACAAACGTCAGGGCAGTGGGTGAAACCGAAGAAAACCAGCGATGGCTTTCCGAGAAATATAGAATCATCGACGGATTGGCCCGTATGGGTCACCAATTGGTAGTCTCCCGTTCCATACTGACCATCTTGGGCATCAGCCAATCGCTGCGTAACAGAAGGGGGCGCAGGTGCAGACAGTGAACTGTACCACATCCATCCTCCAGCCGCCGTTGCCAACAGCACCATACCCCAAAGGGCACGACGAATTGGCTTTAGTACGTTGCGTTCCATCTTTTACTGCCCCGATCTTGCGGGCTCGGCCGAGTCCGGCGCAGATCGCGCTCCAATGCCGACAATTGGGACATCGATCTCGATCTCTCCTGAATGCTCAAACTCTAGTGTTAGGATAAACGTTTCCCCTTCGATCAGGGGCTGTTGCACTTCTATCAACATGATGTGCAGCCCGCTTGGTTCAAAAGTGTGGATCTCGCCCGGGGCGATTTCTATTCCGTCGACGAGTTGGCGCATTTGCATCACGTCGTCCTTCATCGTCATAGAGTGAATTTGGACGTCTTTTGCCACGGACGTTGTGCCGGAAACCAATCGGTCAGGTTCTTCTCCCATATTGCTGAGCGAAAGGTAGACAGCGCCGGTAGGCGCATTGGGCAGGGTGGCACGCGCGAATATGTCCGATATTTCAAACACACCATCTCCTGCCGTCAGATCAGGAGAAGATTGGTTTTCCTGTGCGCCAATCGGCATGGAAAGCAGGCTGCCACAAACAAGCAGAGCTATCCGGTTAAGGTTCGATTTCATTCAGTTTCCAATCTCAGGATATTTCATGGCTGCCCCACTGCATCAACACGAAAGCTATAGACTTTCGTTCAGCTTGCTCCGCGCGGCGTGCTCAGACCGAGGCAGGAGTCGTGCGTTTCAAATCAGACCGTGACCTGGTCCGAACACTCCGGTCGCAGCGGTTAAGCAAAATTCAAGCTGGAAGTTTGTCCAGCGCTCCGGTCGGCAGAGGTGATGAACCCGTAGACTCGTCGATTTGGAGACTGCGCCTAATTAACAGCACGGTCGTCAAGCCAGAATGGGAGGGGCTCGCGTCTCGGGCAATAGATTATCGACCTGAGCGACAACGTCAGAGTGCCTAAGCGGCGTATAGCGAACAGCGTTCTCGGCAAAGGCTGGCAGCGCGTCACATGGCGGCGGTGGCAAATCTGCGGGGGAGATCTTACAGGCGTGACAGGAAGGATGGTCCGAGCTGGTGCTGTCATGTCCCTGGCTGCAAATCGAAAGTTCTGTGACGGACACAGCGAAGCCATCGAATTGCGCTGCTGTCGAAGCAACCGCTTGATGCGTCAAAGACAGAAAGATCAACGTCAGCACCACCAGAGCTTTCACCATCTCTCTACCGATATCATGCACAAGGCTCATGCCTTCTGGACCCTGATGCTTTTCAGGCGAACTTCTACATATTGTAAGCCTCCGTTGAGGGCCGCCTTTGCCTGAGCGGCCGATCTGGTAGCAAACTATCGCTATGGATATCCTTACAGATAGAAGCCGTGTGGAGCGGCTCGAGATTGTGGACACAGGCCGGCGCCGGCGGTTCAGTGATGCGGAGAAGATCCGGATCGTTGAAGAAAGCTTGTCGGCCCCGCGAATGGGTTCGGCGACCGCACGACGTCATGGAATTGCGGTGCCATTGCTTTTTGCCTGGCGCAAGGCGTATCGCGACGGCCAGCTGGGCAACGAGGCGGCTTCGTTTTATCCGGTACGCTTGGATGGGATTGGGGGTCATGCCAGCGATGGCAGCCTTCCACCAGAGCCGCCCACGGATGGATCAGCCAGTCCTGTCGAGATCGTGCTGCGCAATGGTCGCCGCATGATCGTACGCTCCGATATCGCCCCGTTTGCGTTGGGACGCCTGCTCGATGTGGTGGACCGATGATCCCGGTTCCAAGCGGGACCCGTGTATGGCTGGCGGCGGGCCACACTGACATGCGAAAGGGGTTCAACTCTTTAGCGCTGGTGGTCCAGGAAGTGCTCAAGCGTGACCCTCATGGCGGACATCTGTTTGTGTTCCGGGGTCGCAAGGGCAATCTGGTTCGCATCATCTGGCACGATGGCCAGGGGGCATGTGTTTTTACAAAGCGGCTCGAGCGCGGCCGCTTCCTTTGGCCCTCGCCGGCCGATGGTGTTGTGACGATCTCGTCTGCCCAGCTCGGATATCTGCTTGAGGGGATCGACTGGCGGATGCCGCAAAAGACTTGGCGGCCACTCTCGGCGGGATAGTCATATTGGACCGCGACACGGTGACTCATCTGGTGCAAAACGGGGCATATCGGCTCGTGGGTGGGACCACATTCTGGTAAGGTCACGGCATGGTCGAACCTGCCGGAAACGCCGAGATTGCTGCCCTTCGCGCTGCACTTGCCGCAGCCGAACAGCGTGCCGATCTGGCGGAAGCCGAAGCGGCGCGGGTTGTTGCAGAAAAGACCGATGGCGACGCCGAGATCGCCCGCCTCAAGCTCGAAATCGAAAAGCTCAAGCGCAGTCTTTATGGACAGCGCTCCGAGAGGAAGGCCAAGCTGCTCGACCAGCTCGAGTTCGAACTCGAGGATCTTGAAGCGGCGGCCACCGAAGACGAGCTTGCCGCCGAAATGGCCGCAGCCAAGGCTGCACCGGTCAGAGCCTTTACCCGCAAGCGGGCGCAACGGCGCGCCTTTCCCGATCACCTGCCGCGCGAGCGCGTCGTGGTGCCAGCGCCGCAAGCCTGTGAATGCTGCGGGTCCGATCACCTGGTCAAGCTGGGCGAGGACGTGACCGAAACGCTTGAGGTGATCCCGCGTCAATGGAAGGTGGTCCAGACGGTGCGGGAGAAGTTCAGTTGCCGGGATTGTGAGAAGATCAGTCAACCACCGGCACCATTCCATCCCACCCCGCGTGGCTTTGCCGGACCCAATCTTCTGGCGACGATCCTGTTTGAAAAGTTCGGTCAGCATCAGCCGCTCAACCGCCAGTCCGAGCGCTTTGCCAGAGAGGGCGTGCCCGTCAGTCTCTCGACGCTGGCCGATCAGGTTGGCGCCGCAACGGTTGCGCTCAAGCCGCTCCATGATCTGATCGCCGATCACGTGATGGCTGCCGATCGATTGCACGGGGACGACACCACCGTGCCGATCCTGGCCAAGGGTCAGACCAGAACGGGTCGGGTGTGGACTTACGTACGTGATAACCGCCCCTTCGGCGGTATCGATGGTCCGGCAGCTCTGTTCTTTGCTTCACCCGATCGTAGGGGCGAGCATCCAAGGAGCCATCTTGTCGACTATTCCGGCATCCTTCAGGTGGACGCCTTCGCCGGCTACAACGGCCTGTTCGATCCCGAGCGTCGCAGTGAGCCTATCCAGCCGGCCTTTTGCTGGGCTCACGGACGACGACCCTTGTTCGAGCTTGCCGATATCGAAAGGGTCCGAAAAAAGAACGGCAAGGGCGGCGCCATCTCTCCGGTTGCGCTCGAGGCGGTGCGCAGGATCGACGAGATCTTTGCCATCGAACGCGATCTTTATGGCCTGCCGCCTGATCAGCGTCTTGCCGAGCGGCAGCGGCTTTGCGCGCCACTGGTTGAGGAGCTGCATGCCTATATGATGACCGAGCGCGAAAAGCTCTCGCGTCACGCTCCGGTGGCCAAGGCCATGAACTATATGCTCGCGCGCTGGACAGGCTTTGCCGCATTCCTTGAGGATGGCCGCATATGCCTCTCGAACAACGCAGCCGAGCGGGCGCTGCGCGGAATTGCCCTTGGCAGAAAAGCGTGGCTGTTCGCTGGTTCGGACCGCGGTGCCCGCCGGGCCGCGTTCATGTACACCCTCATTGTCTCGGCCAAGCTCAACGATATCGATCCCCAGGCCTGGCTCGCCGACGTGCTCGCCCGCATTGCCGACATGCCGCAGAACCGGCTGGGAGAACTGCTTCCCTGGAACTGGGTGCCGCAGGCCACGCGTCAGGCCGCCTGATCGTGCAGCGCAATAAGGTTCATGCCGTCAAAACCATCGACCGCGTCGCTGCCGAGCTCGGCGAGACGGTCGACCGCATCTTCGACATCGCCATCGAAATGGAAACGGAAGACGGCGTGATCTGGGTCTATAGTCCCGCCGATGACGGTGGCACGATCGCCTTTACTGAAGATGGGATCGAGTGCCTCCGAAATCTCATCGAAGAACACCAATCAGCCGGATCCTGAAAGCTCCGCGGTTCTCAACGGATGCTTACTACATATTCTACGACAGGGCCAATGCGTCAGTTTGCCGCCACCGTTGGCGAAAAGCGCTTGCCATCATCACCAACGGCCATGATTTATCGCAATCTTGAGCCTGTTAGGCCCTACCGAGCGTGACAATCGAGCCTTTCACGACAAAAAGTACGGTGATGCGACAAAACGATCTCAAAATCAGCTTGATTCTATAGCGGCTTTAGGAAGCAGCATGCTGGCAGCGTACGCTCACTGGAGCTTTTGTGGATCGCAAACAATGCCCGAAACTTCGGAAGTCTCGAAAGGGACGAGAATGACCGCCGCCTGGCGCAATAGGTTGCTATACCTTTTTATTCCATTGGCATTCGTTGTGGTGCTCGTACTTTTGTTCGGCTAGGGTCTTACACGGGACCTGGAATGCCTTGCCGTCACCCTTGATAGGACGGCCGTTCTAAATTTCTCACTTCCGCCTGTCGCAGGGCGATCTGGGCTTATCCAGCGAAGATATGACTGGAGAAATCACCCTTGTAACCTTTTTAGTCGATGCAGATGGGGTCATTATCTACAAATAAAGGCTGCTGACTGAAGACGTTCTGCGGAACGACATTTTGCCGTTGGTTTCGAAAGTCCCCAAGAGAACCAAGATCGACCCCAGACGCAGAGGTGAACACGAATTTGTTTTGGATGATTGCACTACTGGTCGTTCTCGGCAGCATCGCGGCTTTGGCTCAAAGCCTGAGAAACAGCCCTCTTTCTTCGCAAGAAGGGACGGCATCAGATTTGATGCGTGCATTCTTTCGCGACCGGCTCGATTGGATCGACCGGGATCACGAGGCTGGAAAGATCTCCGCCGGTGAAGCAACCGCAGCTCGTGCGGAACTGGCGCGCGAAGTGCTCCACCAGGAACGGGAGTATAGTGCCAGCGGCAGCGGCAGAAGCGCCAGGGTGTTTATGTGGTCCACCCTGCCCGCCATCGCGCTTGTTGCGCTGGGTCTTTATGTTTGGATCGGCCGGGCCGATCTGCTAAGTGAGCCTCAGGCAAGCCGTGAGGCTGCCAACCAAGCTGCAGCTATGGACATCGAGGCGGCCATTGCGACCGTGGAAGAGAGGATGGAGCAAGACCCTGGCGATGTGCGGGGGTGGATACTGCTCGCGCCCATTTACATCGAACAGGGCCGCTTTATTGACGCCGTAGCCGCCTTGCGCCGTGTTCTCGCCCTCGAACCGCCGACGGCCGACCGGCAGACCGACCTCGCAGAGGCGCTTATCCTCGCCAATGACGGAGCGTTCGATGAGGAGACCCTGAGGCTTCTCGACAACGCCATAGCATCTGATCCGCTGCACGTTCGCTCCCGCTTTTATCTGGCGGGGGAACTGACGCGCATGGAAAACTATGAGGATGCCGCCGCATTGTGGGAAGAGTTGCTGGCCATCGCAACCGGGGAGGAAGCCTGGGTCGAGACGGCACGTTCGGGTTTGGCGGCTGCGCAGGCGGGCAGAGGAGGCGATATGCAGCAGGACGACCAAATTAATGATACTGTGCGCGGCATGGTCGACGGATTGGCAGCACGGCTCGATAGCGGCAATGGCACTGCCGCCGGATGGATTCAGTTGGTGCGTTCCCGAAGGCAGCTTGATGGCCCGGATGCAGCCAGAGCCGACCTTGAGCGCGGTCTGAATGCCCTTTTCGGTCAGGACCGCGCCCTTCTTGAAGATTTTGGGCGGGAAATGGGATTGGTAGATCAGAGATGACGGTAATCCCCAAAGGCACTTCCAGCATTTTGTTTCACCGTGTGGGGCCTGCTTCGATCAAAGCACGATTTAGCACTGGGAGGGATGAAAAATGACGATTGAACTGGGGCACTTAGCGCTCATTCTCGCCTTCGTAATTGCGGCCACCCAAGCTGGGATCGGTTTTGCATTCTGGCGCGGCAACGAAATGACGGAACACTTCGTGAAGCAGGCTGCCATTGTGCAGTTCGGGCTTGTCGGATTTTCATTCGCCGCGCTGGCGCATGCATTTATGACCGATGACTTTTCCTTGCGGCTAGCGGTACAGCATTCCAATTCCCTACAGCCGCTGCTTTACAAATTCACCAGCACTTGGGGGAATCACGAAGGATCAATGCTCCTGTTCGTTCTGACACTTACCGTATTCGGGGCGGCGGTCGCAGCGTTCGGACGCAATCTCCCAGGCGAACTCAAAACCCTGGTCCTGGCTAACCAGGGTCTTATGGTGGCGGCATTCTCCGCCTTCGTTATCTTTACCTCTAATCCCTTTTGGCGACTCGATCCAGCCCCCGCCGACGGCGCAGAGCTAAATCCGATTCTTCAGGATATTGGCCTCGCCATCCATCCCCCGTTACTGTATCTCGGATACGTTGGCTTTTCGATCTGCTTTTCCTTTGCCATCGCCGCCCTGATCTCAGGGAGGATCGACGCCGCCTGGGCGCGCTGGGTGCGGCCCTGGACATTGGCAAGTTGGTCCTTTCTGACCCTTGGCATCGCCATGGGCTCGTATTGGGCCTACTATGAGCTGGGCTGGGGCGGCTGGTGGTTCTGGGACCCGGTCGAAAACGCGAGCTTTATGCCCTGGCTGGCCGGCACCGCGCTCTTGCATTCAGCAACTGTGATGGAAAAGCGCAATGCACTCAAGATCTGGACCATCTTTCTGGCGATCGTCACATTTTCATTGAGCCTGCTGGGCACCTTCCTTGTGCGCTCGGGCATTTTAACCTCGGTTCATGCCTTCGCCTCGGATCCGACACGCGGAACGGTCATTCTTGCGATGCTCGCGGCCTTTATCGGGGGGGCCTTCACGCTCTTTGCCCTACGCGCTTCCTCACTGCGCCATGGAGGGCTCTTTGCCCCCATCAGCAGGGAAGGTGCGCTCATTCTCAACAATGTCTTCCTTGCCGCGGCTACGACAGGCGTTCTGATTGGCACGCTTTATCCGCTTGTTCTGGAATCCCTGACCGGCGCTCGCATCACGGTCGGTGCGCCATTCTTCGACCTGACGTTTGGCGCGCTCATGGTGCCTTTGCTTCTGCTGATCCCGCTCGGGCCATTCCTTGCTTGGAAGCGTGGAGACATCGTTGCTGTGGGACAGAGATTGATGGGCGTAATCGTGGTCACGTTGACGCTGAGCTTGCTAATCTTCGGCTTTCTGGGCTTCCCCACAACCCTCGCGCCGATCGGATTGGCCATCGGTATCTGGGTGATGGCCGGCGCGCTGGCTGAACTTGCCGACCGCGCGGCAGTCGGACGGGTTACTCCAAGACAGAGCTGGGCCCGGTTCAAGGGGCTGCCGCGGACGGCGTGGTCGACGTCAATTGCCCATTTTGGTGTCGGAGTGGCGGCTATAGGGATTGTCTGCGCCACGGCTTTCCAGACTGAGATCGTCACGTCAATGCGGGCTGGCGAGAGTATGCCGATCGCCGGCTATACCGTGACCTATGAAGGGGAGGCGGAGGTTGCCGGCGCCAATTTTTCCGCCGAGCGCGGCTCCTTCGTCATCGCGTCGCCTTGGGGTGGCGAGCGTTCGGTCACCTCCGAGCGCCGGGTGTATCCAGTAAGTGGCACGCCCACCACAGAGGCAGGTATCCGGACATACGGGTTCAGCCAGATTTACGTGCAGCTTGGCGAACAAAGCGGTTCAGATGGCCGCGTCGTTCGCCTTTGGCATAAGCCCTTCGTGTTGCTGATCTGGTTGGGGGCCCTTGTGATGGCATGCGCAGGCTTTCTCTCGCTCACCGATCGAAGACTCCGTTTTGGAGTTCCCGCAAGGGCGAAAGGCAATGCTAAGCCAGCAGGAGTGGGCCGGTGAAGAAACTGATCATTATCCTTGCGATCGTTGGAACGCTTCTGGCCCCGCTAAGCATCCTGGCCGTTCAACCCGACGAAGTTTTGAGCAACCCGGTTCTCGAACAGCGTGCGCGCGCCATTTCGAGCAATTTACGATGTCTGGTATGCCAGAACCAGTCGATCGATGAATCTGACGCGCCCCTCGCTCGCGATCTGCGGCTGATTGTGCGTGAGCGCCTGGTCTCGGGCGATACCGACAGCGAGGTTTATGATTTCGTCGTTGCGCGTTATGGTGAATTCGTGCTGCTCAATCCTGTCTTCGCTGGCCATACGATTTTTCTTTGGGTGGCAACCCCAGTCATTCTGATAGCAAGTCTAATCATGCTGGGTATTTTTGCGGTTCGGAGCCGAAATGCCCGGACCGCCTCCCCGGACCTTTCCGCCGACGAAGCTAGAATCCTAGAACAACTACGGAATGGCTAATCGATCTGCCAGCGTTTCCGTTTGAATTCGTGCTTCCACCCTCATGCACCGGCCCACTTCAATCAGGGAACAAAACTAACGCTCCGCGAGGTGGCGGCATAAATGAAATTGTTCAACCAACCTCCGGCCTAGAAAATATCGTTTCCCAATTCGCCTATTACCGTATCAGAGCTGCTAGTCAAATTTCGCTTTGGTCCTGATGACACGAGTATCAATTAGAAGTATGCAAGTCTGGCGCTTATCCCCTAATGGCAAAATCCCAGAGCAGCTTCATATTAAGCCCAGCGATAACGATTGCGATGAGGCCGGAAACCATAATTAGCCAGACGGGTGCTACCATTTCTCCCATCTTGGTCCGATCAGCGGTGAACATTACAAGGGGCACCACCGCGAAAGACAGCTGCAGGCTCAGAACCACCTGGCTTAGGATCAACAAATGCGCAGTACCGCTTTCGCCGTACCAAATAGTCACAAGAGCTGCGGGAAGAATCGCAATCAATCTCGTGATGAGCCGGCGCAGCCATGGTGCAACTCTGATGCGTAGAAAGCCCTCCATGACGATCTGACCGGCTAGTGTTGCGGTCACCGTCGAGTTGATGCCCGAACATAGCAGCGCCACGGCAAACAGCGTCGGCGCGACGGCAGCGCCCAGCATGGGAGCAAGCAGCGCATGGGCTTCACCGATTCCGGCGATTTCAATCTGCCCTGTCGTATGAAATGTGGCGGCGGCTAAAATCAGGATCGCAGCATTGACCAACAGCGCAAACATCAGCGCCACGGTTGAATCGATAGTGGCAAACTTTAGGGCCTCACGCTTTTCGAAGGGGCTTTCGCCATAGGCCCGCGTCTGCACGATGGCCGAGTGCAGGTAGAGATTGTGCGGCATCACCGTGGCGCCGAGAATGCCGAGCGCCAAATAAAGCATTTCCGGATTCGTAAGGATCTCGGTTGTCGGTGCAAAGCCCCGGATCAGTTCCCCCCAATTAGGATCGGCTAATCCAATCTGAATCATGAAACATGCCGCGATAACCGCAAGCAATGCGATGACGAAAGCCTCGACCCACCGGAAGCCCAATTTCTGCAGATAAAGGATGAGAAAGACATCGAGCGCGGTAACCACCACGCCAAGCTCGAGCGGGATTCCGAACAGCAGATTGAGCCCGGTTGCCGTACCGATAACTTCCGCGATATCGGTGGCGATGATGGCGACTTCTGCCATCAACCACAGTACGAATCCCACCGCGCGGGGAAAGGCATCACGACAGGCCCGGGCGAGATCGCGCCCCGAGCCAATTGCCAGTCGAGCGCAGAGAGATTGCAGGATGATCGCCATTATGTTGGAAACCAGCGCTACCACGAGAAGCGTGTAGCCAAAGCGCGAACCGCCCGCCAGCGAAGTCGCCCAATTGCCAGGATCCATATATCCGACAGCCACGAGATAGCCTGGCCCAAAAAACGCTGCCGCGCGGCGCCATGCCGAATGTTTATCCGACACCGGTACGCTTCGGTATACATCGACAAGTGACGGATCGCCACCTTCGGTACGCCAAGCTTTTGTTGAGGAAGGGGGCAGTTCATCCACAGCAAACACTTTCTGCAATTGCTAATCATTTGCATCTAAGTATGGCATGGTTGGGTTGAGTGGGGCAAACAGTCTGTTGTGAGGATACTGAGAAAGGCGAAAAAGCCGTCTGTGAAGCTGCGGCCAAAATCAAGCCTTTTACCTGCGGCGGGGACTCGAACGTGTGGCCTGGGCGACGTTTCGCGGCAGCATAAATCTGGCCCGGCGATGATCACCGGCCAAATGTCCGCATTTGATTTTGGCTTCTCGAGCGCTTTGCGGTTTTTGCACGTATAGGATAAAGAGATCCGGGAGGGTCAAGGCGAAGCCACCTCCGTGAGAATTGGGCAGGTCACCGACAGCGGTGAGGAACCAACTGCTGCTCTCTGGCGGCCATGTCCCCACACTCGGATCCCGGCAACTACGTTAAAAGACGGACTACAAGAGGGGCGGCCACATACCATATAATGGCGACGGCGAAAGAGCTCCAAAGGAGCAAATGAAATAGACGCAAACCTAGGGGCGGCTTACCTGACATCGGGTGCCTGCAAGGCCAACGGAGGTTCATCCCGATAGAAGGACAAGTTGGCCCGCAGCCTGACCCATATGTCGGCGAGGCTGTTTGTGATGTGATCTTTTCTATATTGCGCCGGAAAATATGCGACAAGGATCCCATTCATCGGCCCAACTCCCCAATATTAATCGCAGTATTGTGCATTCTCTAGTCGCTATAGAAGCAAGGGCAAATCAGATTGGTCCCTTTTTGATGATTACAAAACCGGGCAAGGCCCGAAGGGATCCAAGGGGCCGGTTCGAGGATCATTCGCGTTGAAGATATATCGCCTCTGGCAGACATCCCACGTCGGCGGGATTTTCGTGCTGTCGAAGATGTCCGTGCCTTCCTTGAGATTGCGCCAAAATTCGGCGTGAGGGCTCGACACGTTCGCTTGGATGTTGGCTTCCGTCATTGGGAAGGGCAGCAACTGTAGTTGGAACGATCGATTGCCGCCTCTGAATGTTTCTCGGGCAAGCGCGAAGATCTCTTTGATGCCATCATCTGTCATGGCGTAGCAGCCCACAGACAAGCAGTCCCCGTGAATCATCAAATTTGTACCGGTGCGCTCCCAAGCCTGATCGAATTTGTTCGGAAAACCGACGTTGAATGATAGCCAATAGGAGGAATTCGGGTTCATTAGGTTGGGCGTTACGTCGTAAAAGCCCTCCGGTGATTGCTGATCGCCTTCACGGAATTTTGGCCCCAATGCCCCCGACCACTTGCAAATATCATATGTCTTTAAGAGTCTGTAGGTGCCATCGCTGGTTCGTTTCCAAACCTCGAGCGTCGCGGTCTCTTTATAGAGGCGGATCATCATCGGCTCAGTTGGTGATGAATTGATTTCGGCCATCCGTTGGAGGAGCTCTCGGGGCAGCGGTACGTTGTGGCGATTGTCGCCCGCATACTGACTACATGCTGCCAGCGCCAAGATGGCGAAAAATGCGATAATTGTGCGACTGACATATGAGACTGCGAAGGGCATGAGAAGCCACCTGGGTAAGTGTCGGCTAACCATACTGGCTCGACATTACCGATTTCTTGCGATCGCAGCTTCACACGCTACCGAGTCGAGGAACTGGCACGGCTGCCTGCGAGCTTGATGACCTGAGCCCCGTGTTTCCTCCGGCCTATTGGAGAGTCCTGGGGCTGATTTGTGGCCTCAGGCGGCCTGTTTTACCAGTGCCATTTTCATGGCGAACTCTTCGGGCGTGATATTGCCCAGCGATGAGTGTGGTCTTTGTCGGTTGTAGTCCTCCTTCCAAAGCGTGATCTGGACTCTGGCTTCGGCCAGGGATGAGAACAGCGTCTCGTTGAGGCACTCGTCCCTGAAGCTGCCATTGAAGCTTTCCACGAAGCCGTTTTGCATGGGCTTTCCCGGGGCGATGTAATGCCAGTCGACGCGGGTGTCCTGGCACCACTTCAGGATTGCCATCGAGGTCAGTTCGGTGCCGTTGTCGGAGATTGTCATCGGCCTGCCGCGCCTCATGATCAAAGCATCGAGTTCTCGCGCAACCCGCAGGCCTGAAAGCGACGTGTCAGCCACAAGGGCCAGGCATTCCCGCGTGTAGTCGTCGACCACGGCCAGAACGCGGAACCGGCGACCATCGGTGAAGGCATCGCTGACAAAGTCCAGGCTCCAACGTTCATTGGCACCATTGGGCACGCCTATGGGGCGTCTGGTGCCCAAAGCCCGCTTACGTCCGCCACGCTTGCGGACCTGAAGCTTCTCCTCACGATAGAGCCGCCTGAGCTTCTTCAGATTCATCTCAATACCCTGACGCCGCAGCATGACGTGGATGCGCCGATAGCCAAAACGACGCCGTTCAGCCGCTACCGCCTTCATCGCGTCCCTCAGAGGTTGATCATCAGGTCGTATGCTTCGGTAGCGGACACTCGTCCGATCCACCCCAAGCACATCACACGCCCGCCGCTGGCTCACACCATGCGCTTTGCAGGCATGAGCCACAGCATCCCGCTTCGCGTCGGGCGTTACCATTAATGGGATGACCCGCCCCGTCCTCTCGCTCAGAATGGGGCATCGTCAGCAAGAGGAGGAGCAGATGACGATACGCAACAAGCCGCGACCGGCCGCAGTATTCGGAATCGATATCGGCAAAAACCTTTTTCATGTGGTTGGGCTCGACCCGACCGGAGCGCCAATCCAGAAGGTCACCTTCCGGCGTGAGACACTTCTTCAGTTTTTTGAGCGCGCTTCACCAACTCTGGTGGGGATGGATGCGGGTTTCACAAATTCCCGGACAGCGATTTCAGTAAATCGCGGACACTGATTTCGGTAATTCCGGGACAGTGATTTCAGTAATTCCCGGACAGTTCCGGGAGCCTGGATAAGGTTGGTCACATAGCCTGCGTCGTTGCGGCATCTTCACGGTCTGAACACCGACCGGGAGGGGACATGCCGCGACACAAGCAACCAAGGCGCATGACCGTGCAAGACATACGAACGATCCTTCGACTGAAGCATGAACAGGGCTTGTCGATCCGCGAGATTGCCCTGCGTCTGAAGCTGAGCAAGACGACCGTGGCGACCTATCTGTTTCGTGCCCGGGAGGCTGGCCTTGACTGCTGGCCCCTTCCACGTGGGCGCGATGACGATACAACGCTAAAGACAGTCCTTTTCCAGAAGGTGGGACGCCCGCCCCGCGATTTGACCGAGCCCGACTGGCGCAAGATATCGTCCGAACTCAAGCGCAAGGGCGTAACGCTGGTGCTGCTGTGGGAGGAATATCGCGCTGCCCACCCCGATGGGTATGGCTACACCTGGTTTTGCACCCAGTTCCGGGCCTTCGAGAACCGAACCAGTCCCCGGTTCCGCAATCGCCACGAAGCGGGCGCGGTCATGCAAACCGATTACGCCGGCCATACTATCCCCGTCATCGATCCGGCCACCGGTGTCGCCCACCAGGCCCAGATCTTTGTCGCTGTGCTGGGCGCTTCGAACTACACCTTCGCCTGGGCCAGCTTGACCCAGCGTCTGCCCGACTGGATCGAAGCCCAAGTGCGGGCGCTGGAGTTTTTTGAGGGCGTACCCAAGGCTCTGGTCTGCGACAACCTCAAGGCAGCCGTGGCCCGGCCGCTGTGGTTCGAGCCCTCGCTGAACAAGACCTTCTCGGCTCTTGCCACCCATTACGACACGACCATTCTGCCCACCCGACCGCGCAAGCCGCGCGACAAAGGCAAGGTGGAAGGGGCGGTGCTGATCGTCGAGCGCTGGATTCTCGCGCGCCTGCGCAATCAGCAGTTCTTCTCGATCCAGGCCCTGAATGCGGCCATTGCCGAGCTGGTAACTGCCCTCAATGCAAAGATCATGCGCCGGGTTGGTCAGTCCCGCCGGGATCTTTATGAGCAGATCGAACGCCCCGCATTGCGCGCCTTGCCCGACCAACCTTTCGAATATGCCGAATGGAAGCGCGCCAAGGTGCATCCCGACTATCACATCGAGGTGCTGCACGGCTTTTACTCCGTGCCGCACCGGCTGATCGGTCGCCAGGTCGATGTCCGCCTGACCCATCGCATGATCGAGATATTCTACAACCACGAGCGCGTCGCAGTGCACAATCGGCGCGGACAGCGTGGCGGGCACTCCACCGTCAGGGAACACATGCCCAAGTCTCACCAGCGCCATGGTGGCATGACCCCCGAGATGCTGGTGTCTCGTGGCGCTCGTATCGGCTACCACGTCGCCGCCCTCATCGAGCGTGTCATCCGGGAGAGACCCCACCCTGAACAAGGATATCGATCTGCGCTTGGTGTGCTTGGTCTCGAGCGACGCTTTGGACGCGACAGGCTCGAGGCCGCCTGCGAGCGGGCCCTGACCCATAACACCGTCCGCTACGCCTCGGTGCAATCGATCCTCATCACGGGTCTGGACAAGGCATCCGAACCGCCAGCTCCGATGACCCCGGCGCCGCGCCACGACAATATCCGCGGCCCCGGCTACTACCAGTGACCATCAAGGAAAGAAGGTAATATGCTGACACATCCCACTCTCGAGCAGATGACGGCCCTGGGCCTGACCGGTATGGTCGAGGCTTGGAAGTCCCTGGCCGAACAGGATTCTGGACAGGCTCTCGATCGCAATGAATGGCTTGGCCTCATGCTCGATCGCGAGACCAACCACAGGGCCGACAAGCGGTTCTCCAATCGGGTGCGCAATGCAAAAATGCGCTTCCCCAACGCGTGCATAGAGGATGTCGACTTCTCGGCAAACCGGGGACTGGATCGGCGCCAGATCCTCTCGCTTGCCCAGGGCGGATGGCTCAAGGCTCATGAACAGATCATCGTCACCGGACTGACCGGAACCGGCAAAACGTGGTTGGCCTGCGCCTTCGGGCATCAGGCTGCGCGACTGGACTACTCGGTATCCTACGTGCGCATGCCCCGCCTGTTCGAGGATATGGGCATGGCCAGGCTCGATGGTAGATTCCCGCGTCTCGTCGACAAACTCGCCCGCGTCCAGCTCCTGGTGCTCGACGACTGGGGCACCCATACCCTCACCGATCAGCAGCGCCTTGATCTGCTCGAACTCTTCGAAGAGCGCTACCAGCGCAGATCCACAATCATCACCGCCCAGCTTCCGGTCTCGGGATGGCATCAGATGATCGGAGAACCCACGATCGCCGACGCCATCCTCGACAGGATCATTCACAATGCGCATCGCATCGAACTCAAAGGAGACAGCATGAGACGAAAAACAAACCGCACCGGCTTGACCCCGGAAACAAACACCGAAACCATGGCCAACAACACCTAACCGCAGGACGAAGATCAACCCTGCCCAGACTGTCCGGGAATTAGTGAAACCGGTGTCCGGGAATTTGCGAAATCACTGTCCCGTATTTTCGAAATCCGCAGGATGGAGGCGTGCCCAGGATCCCAGTGGCTGGCGCGGAAGATTTCTGCATTGGGGCACACCGTTCGGATCATTCCCGCGCAGTTCGTGAAGCCTTATGTGAAGTCGAACAAGAGTGACATTATCGACGCAGCGGCGATCGCTGAAGCCGCCACGCGACCGACAATGCGCTTTGTCGAGATCAAAACCACTGAGCAGGTCGATCTGCAGGCGCTGCACAGGATTCGTGATCGCATGATCGCCCATCGCACCCGACTGATAAACCAGATGCGTGCCTTCTGCCTCGAATACGGCATCGCCAGCCATCAGGGCGCAGGCAAGTTCAAGGTCGATCTTCCCAAGATCCTCGCCGATGAGGGCAACGACCTGACACCAGCCATGCGGCGCATTCTAGCCATGAGCTTTGACGAGCTCGCCGAACTCGAGGGTCGCATTGATGGCCTCAATCGTGAGATTGAAGGGATCGCAGCGCGTAGCGATACGGCTCGCCGTTTGATGTCGATCCCCGGCATAGGGCCGTTGGGCGCGACAGCACTTCTCGCATCGGCCGGTTCTGCAAAGCAATTTAAGAAGGCGCGGGATATGGCAGCTTGGTTGGGCCTGGTGCCCAGAGAATATTCGACCGGCGGCAAGACCACACTGCTTGGCATCAGCAAGCGCGGAAACAAATATCTGCGTCGCATGCTCATTCACGGCGCACGATCCTGCGTCAATCATCTCGATCGAACCAGAGATCGCTTGGGCAATTGGCTCGATGGCCTTCAGTCTCGTATGCACAAAAACAAAGTCACCGTGGCTCTGGCCGCCAAGATCGCCCGTATCGCCTGGGTGATCATGACCCGGTCGGGCTCAACCTACGATCGGCAGGACCCGGCCTTCAGCTAGGAACTGCCGTCGCGGACTGCGAGGTTCGTGGGGATGATAACGAGACAGTTGATCGACGCACCGTAAGCCCGGGGCAAAAAAGCGGGCGCCATGCCCGAACCATTTATCTGGGAACGATGCGTGCGGATCTCATCATGGCCTGGCCACAACAGTGGTCCACTCGCGAGAGGCCGGATACATTTACGCAGGCTGAACCGTCACCGTCGAAACGACCTTGCACGGACAGGGCGGGTCATACATTTTTTGCGGCGACATCTTTCAAGATGGCATTGTCCAGCATCTGCTCGGCCAACAGCTTCTTGAGTTTGGCATTCTCGTCCTCCAGAGCCTTCAGCTTCCGAGCATCAGAGACGTCCATGCCGCCATACTTCGCCTTGTATTTGTAAAAGCTGGCACTGCTGACGCCGTGCTTGCGACAGACCTCCGCAGTCGGCATCCCCGCCTCCTGCTCCTTGATCATCGCGATAATCTGTTCCTCGGTGAACCTGCTGCGCTTCATTGTCCGTCTCCAAAAGTGGGCGGACTCTACCAAAAAATGGAGGAAGTTTGAGGGCTCAGGTCACGCGAACATTTGTGCTCGGGTTGCTTCATATCACCGTGAAGCTGTCGTGAACCACGGATCGAATACTTCAAGGCGCCTGCCAGCAGCCAAATACGGCGTAGGATCGATTGCGCTGTTCCCATCACGAATTTCAAAATGAAGATGGGGACCGGTAGACCGACCAGTGGAGCCGACTAGGGCGATCACCATATCCGCTTCCACCTCGTCCCCTTGCTCAACCAGCGCTCTCGAAAGATGGGGGTAGCGCGACATCAGACCCGAGGCGTGGGTGATTTCGACGACCCTGCCATAGGCGCCCTTCCAACCAACGAAAGTGACAGCACCGCCGCCGGCGCTCAGGATTGGCGTGCCAGTCGGAGCTGGAAAGTCAATTCCAGAATGAAACGCGGATTGGCCGGTGAAAGGATCTTGGCGCAGACCGAAGGCAGAGCTGATGCGGGTAGTTCCGATCGGTTTGTGAATCGGTACCTCGTCCATAGCGCGACGCGCTTCCTCCAAACGCCCCATGGCAGTGAGGATATTGGTGATATCAGGAGTATCGAAACCTGATGGAAACTCGCTAGCATCCAGAAAAGGACCGCCTAGCGCCAACTCGCTTATAGCCGGCTCATGTCCGACGCGCCGCAACTCTGCAACGATAGTCTCGACTGATCGATCCATCGCATCGGAGAGGAGTATCATTGACTCGCCGATCTCCTCTTCCATTACTCTCAGGTTCTCTTCGAGAAGGTCGAATTGCCCAGTAGCGCTTGCTCCACCCGTTACCGGACGAGCAGGACCCTCATTCGGCTGGGGGCGTTGTACCAATTCAGGAGGAAGTGCCGTCTTTGCGAGCATCTCTAACACCAAGAGTTGATCTTCCAGCTGTGCCTGGCGTCCAATGAATTCCCGATCCCTGAGAGTTGCTGTTCCAGAGTTGATGATTTCTCTGGACCGAAGCCGGTCAACATTCATACTCAATTCGGCGATGCGATCTTCATAGGCCCTCAGAACCGAGGAATTTGGGTCGGTCCAGAAATCTTTAAGGTTCTCATTGTCGCGCAGGATTATGAGCGTAAGCACATTGGTGAGAAGCAGCGCGCAAAGCACCGCCCAACAGGCGAGCGTTTGGTATGATGATGCACGACCGCTCACAAGGACCACTCCGAATCAACCGGCCAACAGCGTCGTTCGCTATGGTTAATGAAATGGAAATGTCGCCAGCTATCGGATCACATCTTATAAAATTTCACTATTCGGCATTGGCGAAACTCTGGAATAGCGCGGCCATCGGGACGTGGCCGCATAGCTCGCCCGTCAGCCTCGAACCTATGCAATTTGTTCGTTCGGGACGTTGTCCCTCTCGCCCAACACGCTTTGCGATATACTTGCCGGTAACGGCGCAGGTTTTTCGACACGCCCCAAGATCGGCAAGATGACGAGAAAGTAGGCGAAATAGTATGCCGTCGTCACTTTGGCGAGGAGGACATAGATCCCTTCGGCAGGCTGCGCGCCCAGATAAGCCAGTGCGATGAAGTTAACGACAAACAGCCAGAAGAACGGCTTGAACAGCGGGCGGAACGTTCCCGAGCGCACCTTGGATGTGTCGAGCCACGGCAGGACGAACAGGACCAGGAGCGACCCGAACATCACGATGACCCCGCCCAGCTTGGAATCGATGAACAGGACGTTGAAATCTATGGCCCTCAGCATGGTGTAGAAGGGCAGAAGGTACCATTCGGGCACGATGTAAGCTGGAGTAACCTGCGGATTGGCCGGGATGTAGTTGTCGGCATGCCCCAAGATGTCGGGGGCAAAGAACACGAACCAGGCGAACGGTATCAGGAAGACGATGATCGCGAACAGGTCTTTCATCGTATAGTAAGGGTGGAAGGGCAGCGCATCGCGGCTCTCCTTCACCTCGACCCCAGTTGGGTTGTTGTTGCCGGGAACGTGCAGCGCCCAGATGTGCAGGACGACGACCGCCGCGATGATAAATGGCAGCAGGTAGTGCAATGAGAAGAAGCGGTTGAGGGTCGGATTGGCGACCGAGAACCCGCCCAGAAGCAGCGTCTGGATCGGCTCGCCCACGACCGGGATCGCAGAGAAGATGCCGGTGATGACCGTCGCCCCCCAGAGGCTCATCTGGCCCCAGGGCAGCACGTACCCCATGAAGGCCGTAGCCATGAGCAGGATGAACAGGATCACCCCGAGCATCCAGATGATCTCGCGCGGCGCCTTATAGGACCCGTAATAGAGGCCGCGAAAAATATGGACATAAGCGGCAAAGAAGAACATAGACGCGCCCACTGCATGGGTACCCTGGATGATGCGCCCATAGTTGACGTCACGTCGGATCTGCTCGACCGAGGCGAAGGCGAGTTCCACGTTCGGAGTGTAGTGCATGACAAGAACGACGCCCGTCACGATCTGCACCACCAGCATAAAAGCGAGAATACCCCCGAACGTCCACCAGTAGTTGAGATTCCTTGGAGTGGGGAAATCCATCAGGTGCTCCTTGGAGAACCTGAGGATCGGAAGTCTTTCATCGAGCCAGCGTTCGATTCTGGTGCCCGGCACGTAGCTGCCAGCGTGGTTCGTCGCTTTTGAATCGCCCGATGTCGCCAAAGTTCTCGAGTCCCTTTTCTGGAGTTCCGCTGTTGCCTACGTCTTCTTTCGGCAGCTCGTTGGCCAGCCATTTTTCATTATTTTGAAACGTCGATCTTCGTCAAATCAGTATCATGTGACTGGGAAGCTAAGCCTGCCCGATCAGGATGCGCGATGTCGCGGAATGTCGCACCGCATCAGCTTGTTCGGGCGAAATCGCGGGACAGCGTCCGGAGCGCTGTTGGCCGGGTTCCGACCCAATCAATCTCTCGTCCCGACCGAGACGCAAATCGATCGGTTTTACCTCGACACTTAGGGCCAATGAAATCAGCTTTGAGCAGCTTACCGCTTTCACCATCACCGACGACCATGCCCGACAGGTGGACGTTTGGCAGAGCCTAAGCCCCTATAACCGCCATCATCACACCATCAAAAGGATGCTGGCGAGCGAGGAAGTCCCGGCCAGCGACAAGCGGGCGCAGTTCATTGGCGGACTGGACGCCATTGGAGCCGAGGGCGGCACCGTCCGCCGCGATCTGTTCGACCCCGAGGATGGCGGTTGTCGCCGCCGATCCGGAATCCGGGGCTTTGATGGCCGGTACAGGCGGTCCACGAAAGATGCGACACGCCCGTAACAGAGAGGGAAAAAGCGGTGGATTTCACACCATCCACTTTTTCGCAGGCGGAGATATTCCAGTGTTCGCCCTCGCAATCTACGGCAAGAACGAGAAGGGCAATCTCTCCAAAGTCGAACGAAATGAACTGGCTCGTGTCCTCCCCAAGCCTGGCCGACGCCTACAGACAGAGAAAGGGTAAAGCATGACTTTTGGCAGAGAGCTTATCCAGAGCGCGCATGAAGCACTGGCAATTGCGGAAAGGCGCGCAGAGCCTGCCGCCGTTTTCATCCCTGAAACCGTCGATGTGGCGGCAATCCGAAAGCGCCAGAAGCTTTCGCCAAGCGCTATGGCCTGCCCGCTGGAACCATAAAGGACTGGGAGCAAAAGCGGCGTCAGCCCGACCGGGCCGCCATGCTGCTGTTGAAGGTGATCGAGAATGCACCGGATACGGTAGCGCAGGCAATACGCCAATCGGCTGGCCTGTCGCACAAGGAATGAGGGGAGCCCAAGCCCCTTCACTCAAGCTCCCCTCCCGCCTCGCTGGCGTTGGCTTGCGGGGCGGAGTCCGTTGCAGACATATGAAATCCAGCATATTTTAATATGCGAAAAAGGATATGCGCCCATGCCGCTCTACATAAAAGACCCCGAGGTCGATAAACTGGCCGAAGAGCTGATCGGGCTGACTAACACGTCCAAGGTCGAGGCCGTGAAAATTGCCCTCAAGCATGAGATTGCCAAGCATAGGCGCAATCTTCTCATCCGCGGAAGGCTGGCCAAGTCCCTCGCCATGGCGCGAGACGCCGGGCTGTTTCAGCCGGGCGATCACAAGGCTGAAACCGATGAAATGTGGAGCGAGGACTGATGCTGTTTGTAGATGCGTCGGTCGTCGTCGCCATTTTGACCAATGAGCCGGACGCCGACGAGCTGATGGCTCGGCTTAAAACCGCCATTGCCGACAACCGGCAGCTTTATGTTTCCCCGTCGTCAGGGTGGAAGCCTCTTTGTCGATCACCCGGCGACTGGCGGGCAAGGACAACCCGGCCACTAAAGACATGCTCGTGCGAGCGCGCGCCATGGTCGATCAATCCATTCTCGATCTAGAAGCCAAGGACACCATGATAACCGCCGACGTGGCGATCAAGGCTCTCGATGCCGCCCAGGAATTCGGAAAGATCGTCAATCACAAGGCCAGTCTCAACATGGACGATTGTTTCGCCTATGCCTGCGCCAGAGCATATCGGATTAAAATCGCCTACAAGGGTGTCGATTTTACCCATACTGATCTAGGTTGGTGACAGCCGGAAGGAGGGCCAATGCTAGACTCGCTCGGAAATGGCATGGTGACGATCGATGTGGTAAAGCCGTTGTCGCACTTCAGGATCGGGCATGTCAGCATCGCCGATCACGTAAAAGCCTTCGCCTGGCGACCGAATATCGGTCCCGGCTGCGATCACGGCGTCCACAAAGGCTGGGATATCATTTTTAGTCATGAAAACTCCTATATGGTAGGAGGGGGCTTACGCCCCCTGCCCTCTGCGGGGGTATCGGAAAGCCGCGTTTACGCCGTTGCGCCACGCTCAAATTGAACCGGTCCTTGAGCCCAAAGCCATCCGGTCCCGCCTCCCGGGTTGTACAGAGGGCTTGCATGATTGCCGGTTGAGTCGGCGCGGCAGGCAGTACCACCAGATGCACGATCGAAGCGAGGTAATCGGCCAGATGTTGGCCGAACTCGGCTGCCATGGCGATCACGGCTGGCCCGGTCAGCTCCATGGGGATAGGCGCTTTCCACTGCGTTGCGAGATTGGCCCGATCGTGTCTCCGCCGCCTCGACGGCAGGCCAGAGTCGCCCCCTTGTCGCCAAGGCAGGGCAGCTCACACCAGTTGGAAAGATCAGAACATCATGCGCTGTCAGGAACTGCTGCCTGGGCATGTAGGTGGCATGTTCCATCACGAGGGGTTGGCCGCAATGGTCGGCCACCACCTGATAGAGCGATGGAAACTTGCTTCGGCTAATGCGCTGCACCCCCAAAAGGTGTTTTTCGATCACGGCTCATTGGCCCTGTGGTACGATCTTGATGAAAATCCGATCCTCCCAGGAATCGACGTTCCAGACGTAGGCGCGATCGAGCATGGCCGGGGAGCGATCGGCGTTGTGGTCCAGAACGCGATCGGTCGGTGCCGGCGTTATCCTGACCGTCCCGGCCGGCTCAAATGGAAGCTCCTCATGTTGAGCGAGATTCTGCGCGGGGATCTCGGGCGAACTGATTTCGATGGTGCCGTCGTCCAATCGCTCGAGGCGCAAATAATTGTCGTTCCTCAGGCCGCCCCGCGTGTTGGGGAAGCCGACGCCTCGATCCGCCTCCAGTGTTCCAGCGTGGTTGACCACCAACTCGAAACGGCCTTCGCCAACATATTCGAAACGCTCGAAACCGGGCATGTCGGCATCGTTTGCCGCCATCCGCCGTGCCCCTTCGTCATCTTGCTCCGTCAAGCGTCCCTCGGCGGCCGCCATGACGGCGCGAGGGTCCGCCACCGTACTCTCAACCCGTAGCGTATAGTCGTAGCCTTCAGTGGTGATATCCGCATTGATCGTTTCGGGGGCGAGGCACCCGGTCAAAAAGAGCGCTGCGCTCATGATAAACGGCAGTCGGATGGCAGCTCGCGATATCTTCACAATGAACTCCTGTAATTCGGTTGGAGCCGCTGTCGATCAGCGGCCCCAGGTCGAGTTGAACGCGCCGGGGAAAATGATGTCCTGCTCAACGAAGACGTTGAACTGATAGCCGGGCCTGATTTCCAAGGTCGGCTGCACGTCGAGATTGCGCGTGATCGTCTGGTCTGCGATCCGGCCGAATGTATCGGCAAAATTGCGCCGTGCCGCGTCCTCGATGTTGTTCTCGTTTTGCTGCCAGGGCGACGTGTTCGATTGCGGGAAAGCCGCATCGATCCCCGTGCCGATCAGCGCCACAAGGATCGCCGAGCCGAAGGTTTCGAGATAGCGGTTGTCCACCCGATCAGTGAAGCCGCTAAAGCCCTGCGCATCCTGTCCCGGCATTCCGCCGATTTGCAGGGTCGAACCGTTCGGGAAAACAAGGTCGGTCCAAATGACCAGCACGCGTTTTTGACCGAATGAGACGTTGGAATCATAGCGCCCGACAAGTCGCGTGCCCTGCGGGATCAGGAGCCGATGACCGGTGGCGCTATCATAGACGTTCTGGCGCACCTGGGCGGTAATCCGGCCGGGAAGGTCGGAGTTGATGCCCGTAATGAGCGTCGCCGGGATCACCGATCCGCGTTTGAGCTCATAGGGCGAGAGCTGCGGAACGACCATATTGGGCAGGTATCCGAGGTCATTGATCTCCTGATTGAAGAACGATTCCTTGCCCGCCTGGTTGTTGGGATCGGTACGCCCCGCTCCCACTCCACCAAGCCCTGCCTGCATCGCGGCTGCGTAAAGATCCTGCACGCCCGAAGCGCCACCCCCGCCGTCAAGTTGACCTGTGCCGCCCGAAGCGGTTCCGGCCTGTTGACCACCCTGCCCTTCGACACCCTCGATATTGGCCAGGTTGATCGACATGGGGCTGTTGGCGGCCGTTGGTCGCGCCTGTAGCGCGGCCAGGTCCTGCCGATGCTGTTCCCGCAAACGCGCTTCCTCAAACTCACGCTGGAGACGCATCCGCCATTCCGCTTCCGTTTCTTGCGGCTGCTGCTGCGTTTGAATCTGCTGCACCTGGGACCGAGCCGGCGACGTAGGTTGCGGCTGGAACGGATTGGTAGTGACCGGCTGGCCATCTTCATCGACCTGTGGTGCCGCAACTGGCGGCGTCGGCCGAGCTGGTTCCCCGATAATGCCGGGCGGCACGCCGCGCGTCAGTTCATCGGCAAGGTCCGAGGCGGGCTGACCGGGGGAGCCGTCCATGCCGCCGCTTCGATTTCCTATGCCCCGTTGCGACAAGCCCCAAAACACGACGCCGATAAAGACGACGACAATGATGATGAAGGCGATCACCGGAAGGCGGTTGAGACGGCGGATTTTTGGCTGGTCTTCACCGCCGCCATCGAGATCGATCGAACTCACCGGCGTTCCTCCCTTAAGTCGTCGTTCGGCGCATGACCGAAAGTGGGCTTGCCGGTTGCGCACCTAGCTCTGTAATCGCGTAGGTACGCGCCAGCTCAACCGAGGGGGTCGAGATACGCGTGAGAACCTGGCCCTCGAAAGCATCGACGGTATAGGCCAGCGGGATTGCCCCCTGCCCCGAGGCGGAAGGATCGATCGCATAGCCCCAGCCACGAAGATGTTCCTCGAGAGCGGCCGACATGGGCGAGCCATCGGATTTGAGCGCGATGGTTCCCGTTCCCGGTCCAACGTGTTCGGCCAGTTGGGCTACCATGTCGCCGGCGACTGCATTGGCGGCGTAAGCATTCAGATTGGCGGCATCGGTGCTGGATGCGGCGGAAAAATAGCCGCCACCAGTCGTCATGCAGCCGGCGAGCGAGAGCGAGACAAACGCCACGGAAAGGGCGCGCGTGATCTTGGAGACGCCAGACATGACTATCCCCTCCTCCGAATGGTAATGCGCTGCTGTTGATTGCCCACGCCGTTGACCAGCACGGCCCGATCGATCAGGTAATCCACGATCATCATGTTGTTGTTGAGCCGGTAATTGACGATCTGGTTTTGCCCGCCCGACTGGACGAACAGGATCGGGGCATCGCCGCTGCCGAGGTGGCCGGGGAACTGAATGTAGGTCTTCATCCCGTCGGTATAGATGCGCGACGGCTTCCACCGGGCATTGCCGCTGATCGAGAAGTTGAAATTGAGGTTTTCGGCGGCGACGCCAGCGCCAGGAATGATGCTGTCCTGAATCTGCTGATTTACGGCGGCGATTTGCTGGCGAATATCCTCCGGATAGGAGAAAGCGACCCGAGCCATATAGCCGCTTGAGCGCGACTCGAGGTTGATGTGGTAGGTACGCCGCGACGTGGTGACGACCATGGACGTTTTAAGCCCCGCTTTGGCGGGCTTGACCACAAGATGGATGCGAGGGCCTTCGGGCGAGCCCGACGACGCCGGCTCGACCTGCCAGCGAACCGTATCGCCCACCAGGACGTCGCGAACGGCTTCGCCGGCCTGCAACGCAATTTCGCAGAGCTGCAACGGGGAACAAACAACGGTCGGCTGAGTTTCGCCATAGAGATAGATCACGGTGCCATCTGCGCCCCGCGTCACAACGGCCGGGGCGTTCTGCCACTGGCCCGACAGATGGGTGCCCCGTTGGGCGTTCTGGTCGGCCGCGAAACTAGCCGAAGGGGCGAGGCTTGCCGCCATCAAGGCAAACGCACCCACGCCCGCGCGCAAATATCTGGTGTTGAACATTACTCTCTCCGCGAGCGATGGAAATTAAAGCTGAGCGGTCCAATCGAAATCGGCCAGGTAAAGACCGATCGGATTGAGACGAATGATAGCCTCGTCTTGAGGCGGCGATAGTGTAACGGTGGCAACTCCGCGCCAGCGTCGGGTCTGCAATTCCCTGCCCTGCCTATCGCGCTCGATCTCGGTCCAGTCGATCTGATAGGACTGGTTGGACAGGGCCACTACATTGTTGATTTCGACGGAAACCGTCTTTTCTCGCGCCTGATCGAAGGGCGAGTTATTGCGGAACCAAGCGTTGACCTTCTCGGTGGAAGGATCTTGCCGCCGTAGCATCGCATAGGTCTGGTTGATGTACCCGGTTTGCACGACCGTATCGGGCGTGATCGAGCGGAAGTTCGTCACCCATTGGCCAAGCATCGCGCGCACCACGCGCTCATCGGCATATTCGATCTGCGCGGGGAACCCGCCTGCGGCCGAATTGCCGAGCTGATCGACCTCAACAATGTAGGGGACGAGCTTGACCTGTGTGGACTGGTAGAGCGCGTAGCCGAAGCCGATCACGGCCATGGTCATCGAGACAAGGCCGATGGTGCGCCAAGCGGTTGCTGCACGCACATAGGAGCCATAGCGTTCGTTCCATTCATAGCGTGCGGCAAGATAGGGATTGTCGGGTACTTTCTTAGCCATGCGCTATGCCTCGAAGTTGCTTGCGAACGCTCATTTGCCGTCGTCCATCATTCTGTTGCTGTTTCCGCCGCGCCCCTGTTGGCTGTCGCGGAGCTTCTGATTGGCGAGCCCGAGGGTCGAACCCATCCGCGCGCCGGGAATGCCCATGAGCTTGTCGGCGGCGGCACCGCCCACAGAGCCGCCCATCGCCTTCATTGCCACCGAGGCTTGACCGCCGAAGCCGGCCCCGCCAGCCTTTGCCGCGCTAGCGGCGGCCATGCCGCCCTTGGCAACGCCCGCCGCCCCAAGAGCGGCCCCGGCCCCGAGAGCTGCGAAGGACCCGATCTGTGCCCCGGCCCGGAATGTTTCCATGCCGTTGCTGACCGATACCCCCTGGACCACGCCTTGAATGATGTTGGGGACGTACATCGCGATCATGAAGACGACGACCGAGATCCCCGCGATCGTGAGCGTCGTCAGAAACTGGTCTTCGCTCGTGGTGTTGTTGGACATGCCGATCAGCACTTCCGAGCCGATGCGCGCGATCATCACGAGCGCCATCAACTTCATGCCGACCGAAAATGCATAAACGAGGTAGCGGACTGCGAAGTCCTTGGTGAAGGACGAGCCGCCGAGGCCGAGCATAATCATCCCGGCCAGCAGGCCGACATACATCTCTACGAGAACGGAAACGAAGATTGCGGCCACGAGCGCGAAGCAGATCACCACCACGATCATGGCAAAGACCGCTGCCATGGCCATGGCATTGTCCTCGAAGAGGCCGAACTGCGCGTTATCCGAGAGCTGCGATGCAACACGAATGCCGGCATTGAAAACATTGGCCGGCGACGCAGAGCCTCCGTCAGCACCAATCTGGAAGAGGCTATCGACAACGGCCCGTGCAAACTCAGGCCCGACCTGCAGGACGAACAGGAAGAAGCCGATGAAAAGGATGCGGCGCACCAGCTCGCCAAACCACGCTTCGATCGCCGGAGCCTGAATGGCCAGCATAACGGCGGCTATGCCGACCTCGATGCCGGCCAGAATCCAGAACAGCGAGGTTGCCGCGTCAAGCACCCGATCCTGCCACCCTTGCGTTGCGGCAACGACCTGGTTCTCCATCTCTGTTAGCACCGATCCGTCCTGCGCAATGGCAGGATCGACCAGCACAGCCAAGCCGAGGAAGACGCCTGAGATCTTCAGGAGAGTGCCAGCGCGCATGACGATACCCCTCAGTTCGTCCCGAACCGAGGAGCCATTTCCTGGCCGCCCGATGTGGGAAAGGTGTCGGGATTGGACCCAAAGAAGTCCTGACGGCGTTCGGCCGCCGCTTCGCGCGCGGCGGCTTCCTGTTCGAGAAGTTCGACCTGCCGGGCCAACAGCGCCCGCGCTTGCGGGTCATCGGTGGGCACGACGACATAGGTGACCGCGCTTCCGGCGACAGCCGAAAGAAGCGCGATCACGACGACAACGGGCAGAGATATCGCCGGCATATTCACCACCTGGGGGCCATTTCCTGGCCGCCCGAGGTCGAGGGAACATTGCTGTTAAAGAAGGCGTCGCGGCGGGCCTGCGCCAAATCGCGTTCAGCCTGTTCCGACTGATACCAGGTGCCCATCATCGTGGTTTGCTGAGACAAAAGCCCGCGAAGCTTCTGCATCTGCTCAACTTGCTGACTGGCGATTGAATGGCCGACCTGCAAAGCCTGCATCTGGCCGACAGCGGTTTCCGACTGGCGCTGCAATTGCGCCATGGTTTGCGCTTCGGTTTGGAACTGATCGGCCGTCAGGCCCGCCCCGGCGAGCGTGCCGGCGATCGTGTCGCGATTGGTCCGCGACCATGAATCGTACATGGACGAGAAATCTTCCGGCAGACTGCCCTGGAAATCCGCATATGAACCAAAACGCTCTTTGAGAACGTCATCGAGATTGCCCATGGAAAAGGCGATACCGTCGCCTTGGGCGACAAGCTGTTGAAGCTGGTTCAGATCGGCAACCGCATCACCCCAGATGTTTTCTGGAAGTTGTTCCAGATTTTGCAGCATCGTGCGGTACTGGTCGATCTGGTTCTGGATTTGAGTGAGCTGGTTGGCAATCTGCTGCGCATTCTGCCCGACCTGTTCAACATTGGTGCCGGCCAGGTCGATGAGCTGGGCGTTGTTGAGTAGCTGCGTCCATTCGGTCGCGCCGCCCGCCGCCGCCCCGGCATGGGCAGCGCCAGTCAGGCCGGCCGACAGGACAGCGGACAGGGCCGCGCTACCAAGCTTGGCGTAGAGTCGCATCTTCGATTCCTCTCGATAAAAGCCAATGGGTAGTCCAGTCGTCGCCGTAGGCTTGCCGCAGATCCTTGATCCGCTTGATGTCGTCCTTTCCGGACGCGCCCACGAAAGACAGGGTGATTGGCCCCAGGGCCATGTCGAACAGCCGCCGCCCGTCCGGCGAGGCCACATAGTATTCGCGCTTGGGAGTGGCGGTTGCGACGATCTCAATTTGCCGCTCGTTGAAGCCGATCCGTTCATAAAACTCGCGCGTGCCAGATTCGCGGGCTGCCCCGTTTGGCAGGCAAATCTTGGTCGGGCAGCTCTCTTTGAGAACGTCGATAATGCCCGAGCCGGTCGCGTCTGATATCGACTGCGTGGCAAGGATAACGGCGCAATTGGCCTTGCGCAGAACCTTGAGCCATTCTCTGATCTTTTCCCTGAAAGCGGGATGACCAAGCATCAGCCAAGCCTCATCGAGAATGATAAGGCTGGGCTCGCCCGTCAGGCGCTTTTCGATCCGACGGAACAGGTAGAGCAGGACCGGCACAAGGTTGCGGTCCCCCATGTTCATCAGCTCTTCGATTTCAAAAGTCTGGAACGCGGAAAGCTTGAGGGTATCCCTTTCGGCGTCGAGCAGGTTCCCCATCGGGCCTTCAACGGTGTAGTGTTGAAGCGCATCCTTGATATCGCGCTTCTGAACGCCCGACACGAAGTCCGAGAGGGACCGATGTTCGGAGCTGGCCATAAGATCAATCTGATGGCTGATCGCGTTGCGATGGTCAGGATCGACCTTGACCCCCTGCATCGTAATCAGCGTTTCGATCCATTCGGCCGCCCAAGCCTTGTCCGAATCCGTTTCCAGTTCGGAAAGCGGCGCGAAGGCCAGAACATCGTCCGAGCCAACATCGTAATGATCGCCGCCAACCGCGACGGTGAGCGGGTACATGGACTTGCCCTTGTCGAAGGCAAAAACCTGCGCGTCTTTGTAGCGTCGGAACTGTGCTGCGATCAGCGCGAGCAAAGTGGATTTGCCCGAACCGGTTGGCCCGAAAATCAGGGTGTGGCCGACGTCGCCAACATGCAGGTTGAGCCGGAACGGGCTTGAGCCAGAGGCCACCTGCATCAGCGGGGGCGAGCCTTCCGGATAGAACGGGCACGGCGCTTCGGCTTCACCAGACCACACCGAATTGAGCGGCACCATGTCAGCGAGATTGCGTGTGTGGATCAGCGGTTCGCGGATATTGGCGTACCAGTTGCCCGGCAAGCTCCCCAAATAGGCTTCGGTGGCGTTGAGCGTTTCGATCCGCGCGGCAAAACCTTCGGCCTGGATCAAACGCCGAACGCCCTCGCACTTTTCGCGCAGGCGAGCCTCATCGGTCTCGAATATCATGATGACCGGCGTGTAATAGCCATAGGCGATGAGCTGGCTATTGGCCGCCGCGATGGCGTCCTCACTTTCGGCCACCATCAAAGCGGCGTCCTGGTCGATGGCGCCCGAATTGGTCTGGAAAAGCTGATCCATGAAGGGCCGGACCTTCTGTACCCACTTTTTGCGCGTCCGTTCGAGCTTTTGTCGTGCTTCGACGGGATCGAGGAACATGAAGCGAGACGACCAGCGATAGGTCAGTGGCATGAGATCGAGCGAATTGAGAATGCCCGGCCAGCTCTCGGCCGGAAAACCGTCAATCGCCACAACGCCGACATAGCGATTGTCCACCAGTGGCGAGAGGCCATGGTGGAACTCGGCCGTCACGACGTAGTCGAGATACATCGGGATATCGGGAAGCCGGATCGGGTGGGTTTCCCCCACGATGCAGAAGCGGGCGAACTGCAAAAGATCGTCATATTTGGCGATCTTGGCTCCGCCCCGTTCTTCAACCTCATGGGTCTGCATCCGCCGTATCTGCACAACGTTCGCCATGTATTGCTCAAATTCCCGTATCGCGGTCTTGAACTTGTTCAGGATGCGATCGGCGTTCGTTTCGCGCCGGGAGTCGGCATCGGAGTAAACATATTTGACCAATCCCGACTTGCGCTGTTCGGGCTCGCGATAGGTCAGGATGATGGCGTGCTGGCTCGCAAAATGGCCGTCCGCACGCTCAAAGCGCCTGCGCCGCTCATCGTCAATCAGGCGCGATACAGGGTCGGGGAAATAGCATTGCTCCGGCGAGGGATAGCTTGTCGTTGGGATGCGGATCGCTTCGACCTGTATCATCCAGCCCGTCCCGAGGCGGGCGAGGATGGTATTGATCTGGCGCGAAACCTCGTTGCGCTCGAAATCGGTCGAGCTTTCACTGTCCGGCCCGGCGAAATACCAGCCCGCCATCAGCGAACCGTCCTTTAGGAGCATGATGCCGTTTTCGACCAGTGCCGCGTAGGGCAAAAGGTCGGAGAATGACGGCCCCGCGTGCCGAAATTTCTTTAGCGCAACCATTGTATCAGTATTTCCGCCAAGGGGTCGAGGTTGGCCGGTAATAGGACCGGTACTTGATGTGGCGCACATAGACGTGCCGCAGGAACGGATCGGATTTGGCCATCATGCGCAGCAGCCCAACGACCACGATCCAGATCACCGCCCCCAGGACCGCAGAAACAATCGTCAGGACCACGAAAACGAGGATGACGGCCAGAAGGCCAGTCACCAGCGCAAGTTCACGATCCGCCCCGAACAGGAGGGTCGGCCTTGATAGGGCGCGGTGAATCCGCGCCCTATCAAGGTTGTCGCCAATCTCAGCCACTAGCGAAGTTCCGACGTTGTGGCGGCGGCGACCTCTGGCACGCCAATCGAGGCGCCGCCAGCACCGAATAGAGCAACAATCTGTGTTGCGCCGAGCAGAATGCCGGCGACGAGTACGACAAAGACAAGACGGCGGGCAAAGTCGTTTAGCTCGCCACCGAAGATCAACATGCCGCCGGCAATGGCGACCGCGGCAAGCGCGATGGCGCCAGCGACCGGGCCGGTAATCGATTGCTGGATCTGTTGAAGCGGGCCTTCCCACGGAAGACCGCCGCCGCCGCCAGCAAGCGCCGGTTCAATCATGAAAACAGACGCTGCGGCGAGGGCGAGCGTGAGCGATAGGATTTTACGCGACATGGAGCTTTCCCTGCATACTGTCGGATTTTGGATTGCCAATCGGCCTCGTCTGGTAGGTTCCATTACGGAACCCATCGACCTTGAGGATTTCCCGAACCACGCGGCCTTGCGGCGCGCGCTCGATGGAAACGATCAGATCAACCGCCTCCCCGATGACTTCGGGCATCGGTTGCGTGGACACTTCCGCAACAAGCTGCTCGAGGCGGGTCAAAGCCGCGAGAGCCGAATTGGAGTGAACCGTCGTCACTCCGCCCGGATGGCCGGTGTTCCACGCCTTTAGGAGCGTCAGGGCCGCACCGTCGCGAACCTCGCCCACGATGATGCGGTCCGGACGGAGCCGCATCGTCGATTTCAGCAAACGGCCCATATCGACCGTATCGGTGGTGTGCAGGGACACATGGTTCTTTGCCGAACACTGGATCTCGGCGGTGTCCTCAAGGATCACCAGACGATGATCCGGCGTGACCTCGACCAGCTCTGCCAGAATTGCGTTGGTCAGGGTGGTTTTGCCGGTGCCGGTGCCGCCAGAGATCACGATATTGAGCCGGTTCGTGATCGCTTCGCGGATGACCTCGACCTGGCCCGGCGTCATGATGCCATCGGCAACATAGCGATCGAGCCGGAACAGCATCGAGGCCCGCTTTCGGATGGTGAACATGGGTTTCGGCGCAGCCGGCGGCAGAATGCCCTCAAAGCGATGCCCGCCAAGCGGAAGCTCCCCGGAAATGATAGGGCGGTTTCGGTGCACTTCGGTTATTAGCGCGTGGGCCACCTTGCCGATGACGATCTCGGCGTCAGAGGGCAGCATCATGCCAGCATGCACGATCCCCTGCCCTGCCCGTTCGATAAACAGTTTGCCATCAGGGTTTAGCATCACCTCGACGACCTGCTCGTCATCGAGTGCAGCAGTGATCGTCGCGCCAAGGGAGTCGCGCAGGCTGAAGACCAACCTTCTCAGGGATTCGCTCATTCCACGGTCACCGCACTAGGCGGCGATTTCCTTGGCGGAGGGCAGAAGGCCACGATAACTGTCGGGCTTCACACGATTGAAGCTGGCAAGGTCGGCCATGAGTGTGCCAGCGACCGCTATCGTGTTGCCGACCGGGTGCGGCGGGCTGAGCCGCTCGAGCGGCCAAGCAGCCCTCTTGAGGACGCGCTCAAAGCGCGTGTCCGTAACGGTGACGATCTGGTCGAAGCCATTGCTTCGCGCTAATTCGATGACTCCCGCTAAAAGGGCCAATGTTGCCTCACGTAGTCCCGACGCGGACGTAGCTGTTGATGAACTCGTTTCGACGCAGAACCGGGAGCTCTCGACGATCGTGCGGGATTTCGGCACGGGGCTATCGCCGAGCAGAAACCGAAACGTGCCTGCCAACATGGTGGGACCCGTTGAGGGCAGTAAGCGGGCGCAGCCGATCACCTGAGAACGACCATCACAAAGCACAAGATAAATCGGGTTCAGCGCGTCGTACTCATCGAACTCCTGCCCATTGCGGACTTTGACATCCCAGCCGAGCCGGTCTTTGAACACCCGGGTTCGAAGGACGTGCATCTGCGTGAGAAGTGCCCGTTCGTTCGTGTCACTTGTTGTCCCTCGTATGGCGAATGCCTGCATTACGACCCCCGATTATGGTTTTCCCGTGGGGCACTTGAATCGAGCTACGGCCCGCTTCGCCACCTGTGAAACTCCACAGGTAAATCTTTGTGGACTCACATGCACAGATGGTTCTGCAATGGTGAAGTGCGCTGCCGGATTGGCTAAACTTGTATGAGACCTGGGCGCTTGCGCGCGCATCGTTTAACAGACGTCGGAGTGAACGCTTGCGGAATCAGACACTTGATCACCTTCGAGATTCGCTGGAAGCAGCAAGCGATATGACCGGAGTGAAATCGTCGCTGAAGGATTTGGCGGCCGATCTCGGCTTTGAGTGGTTTGCCTATCTTTCGGTCTGCGGCACAGAAGTTGAGACGTTCTCAACGTATCCGCGTGCGTGGCAGCGCAATTATCTGGCGAATGGTTATGCCGGCATCGATCCGGTGGTGCAATTGGCCCGGACAGCAACGGGCTGTTATGCGTGGTCCGAGGGCAAGCTGGACGACGACTTGTCTAGAGAGGGGCGCTGCTTCTTCGGAGAGGCGCGTGCGTTCGGTATTACTTCGGGCGTTTCGGTTCCGATACGAGCCGGTTTCGGGCGGAGTGTCCTGTTTACGCTTGCATCGTCTGGTCGTCCGGATAACTGCCTCGAAGACTGTCCTCTAGCCGCTGAAGCGATTGGCTTGCATGTCGATGTTTATGTGCGCCGATGGATGCTTGAGCCGGCGGTCGCGCAAGGGGTCCGGCTGACCCAGCGCGAGCGGGTGTGTTTGGCGTGGACGGCCAAAGGCAAGCGCATGTCGGAAGTTGCGCAGATCATTGGTACGACCACGCGGACTGTCGAATACCATCTTCAAAACGCGCGAGAAAAACTGGGCGCGGTCAATCTCACCCATGCGGTTGCGCTCGCTGTGCGCCAAAAGCTGGTTTGACCGAACTTGGGCGAGCGTCGGGTGCGCGATCTTCGCATCGCTTGCAGTCGGGTTCGCCGCGCAGGGTGCTCGATTTAGTCAATCATGCGGATGGTGATTCTGACGCAATGCCTGGCGAGAAATCTTTCATCCGGAGGAAGGGAGACCTGTGAAACTTCCCAGGCGGCGGCGGCTTCAATTCGCCCCGCGCATCTTCAGGGAACCTGATTAAACCATTGATATAAAGGGAAAAAGCAGGAAGTATCAGGGCTTCTGTGGGTGGCGGCCATTCCTGTGGCAACCTTTTGTTAACCTAAAATCGCTTGCCAGAGAACGGGAATCGCTCATACTGGCGCCAGATTGGCCAAATGGTCGAATTTGGCGCTATTTTCTCGTCGAGGGACAAAGCGGAGATGGCATTTCTCCCAGAATTTGAGTTTGACGATAAAATTCTCGCCCAAGGGGCCGAGATCTCGCGCAAGCTCGATCAACTTCGGGTCGAAAAGTTTCCCTCCGAGGGGCAAAAGACACTTCGGCGGTTCTCGATGGCTGAAGCCGCCCACTATTTAGGTGTCAGTCCGAATAATCTAAAACGACTTCATCTTGAAAAGAAGGGGCCTGATCCTTTGGTCGTGGCCGGCGGCCGGCGCTTCTATTCGGCCGAGCAGATGACCGAACTTCGGCACTATCTCGATAAGAACGGACGCTCGGACTCAAAAAAGTACGTGCCCTACCGCAAGCCTGACGAAAAGCTCCAGGTCATCGCGGTCGTCAATTTCAAAGGCGGATCAGGAAAGACCACCACTGCGGCGCACCTCGCGCAACACCTTGCCCTTACCGGTCATAGAGTATTGACGGTGGATCTTGATCCGCAGGCGTCGCTTTCAGCCCTCCATGGTTTCCAGCCGGAGCTCGATAAGAACCCCTCGCTCTACGATTCGATCCGATACGATAATCCCGTCCCGGTCGAAGAGGTGATCCGCCAGACGAACTTTCCGTTGCTCGACATCATTCCAGCGAACCTCGAGCTCCAAGAATACGAGTATGAGACGCCTCTTGCAATGCAGTCGTCGTCTCAAGAGGGTAAGCGTTTCTTCACAAGGATCGCCCGCGCGTTGGACTCAGTCAGTGAACGCTATGACATCGTCGTCATCGATTGCCCGCCCCAGCTCGGATATCTCACGCTTTCCGCCCTCTCGGCCGCGACGTCGGTTCTGATCACCGTGCATCCACAAATGTTGGACCTGATGTCCATGAGCCAGTTTCTGCTGATGCTTGGCAATATCTTGAAATCGATAAAGAATGCTGGCGCCGAAGTGCGGCTCGACTGGTTACGTTATCTCATCACCCGATACGAGCCAACGGACGTCCCTCAGGCGCAGATGGTCGGATTTATGCAGTCAATGCTCGCCGAGGAAATCCTGAAGAGTCCTATGCTCAAGTCCACGGCGATCTCGGATGCTGGCCTCACCAAGCAGACGCTCTATGAGGTCGAGCGGTCGAACTTCAATCGAGACACATATGATCGAGCGATTGACAGCATGGATGCCGTGAATTTTGAGATTCAGGGGCTGATCCACCAGGCATGGGGGCGATTGTGATGTTGACCGCCGTCAAAACCGCTGAAAAGGTGAGCTGTTTCAGGTGCATAAGCCGTATAAGGGAGTGCTAGTCAAATGGCGCGGAAAAATCCCTTCGCCAACATTATGGACAGCGGCGACGTTCCCGTCGAGCGCCCGGTCGCGAGGGACTATACCTTCAAGGGTGCATCGCGCTCGCTCATAAGCTCGATCGACGAAATGGCGGCTCAGGCAGGCAAGCTGCTCGAGGGCGAGACGATAATCGAGGTTGACCCCGATTTGGTCGACCAATCCTTTGCTAACGACAGGCTCAACGTCGACCAGGAAGACTATGAGGCCGACTACGCCCAGGTCCTGGAGTCGATCCGCAGTTCCGGCCAGAACTCCCCTGCCCTCCTTCGCCCGCATCCCGAACGGCCCGGCCGCTACATGCTGGTCTTCGGTCGCCTCCGCTGGCGCGCGGCAACCGAGCTTGGTCTCAAGCTACGCGCTGTCATCAAGGAGATATCCGAGCGCGATCATGTGATCGCCCAAGGACAGGAAAACAATGCGCGAGCGAACACATCCTTCATCGAGAAAGCGTTGTTTGCCGCCGACATCGTTCAACGAAGATTCGACGAGGACAACGCGACCGCCCTCGCCGCGATCGGTGTCGATCGACCGACGCTTTCGAAAATGCTCTCTGTTGCGTCGATACCAAAGGACCTGCTCGAAGTGATCGGCCGCGCCAAGGCCGTCGGTCGCGATCGCTGGTATGAGCTCAAGCTGCTTCTCGACAAACCGGCCAATGTCGACACTGCCCGGGCCTTGGCGTCAAGTTCCGATTTTCGGAGGTTGCCAAGCGAAGCGCGGTTCGATGCGATCGTCGTGAAACTGAAAGCCTCTAAGCCGCGCCGTCGTGCCGCACTGGCGTCATCCAAACGCACGTGGGCGCCATCGGATGGTCGTGTCGCTGCGGAGATGCTGACCACCGGCAGGAAATTCACCATCGCTATTAAGGCGAAGGGGGCCGACGCAACAGCGTTCGGCGACTACCTCTCGGAAAATCTCAGCGAGTTGTATGAGGCTTTCCGTCGGGAGAAATGAGCAACCACTAACGGAGATTGAGCGCAAAAGAAAAAGGCCCCCGAAACGGCATTCCGGAAGACCTTCTCTTTAAGTTTGGCGACTAAGAGAATCCCATTTCCGCGAATCATAGTCAAGACCATTCCGGTCGGTTTGAGCGCCAATTCGGTGAGCAGGTTTCTTTTGCCTAGCGATAGGTGAAGAAAAATGCAGACGCATACCCCAACGACGCCTTTTGGGCGGCGAACGATGTCGCTTGGCATGATGGCAAACCAGGCCGTAGCGAAAACGGTGCCGGAAGGCGCTCAGGTTCATAAGTGGAACGTGTTCCATTCGATCCGCGAAGCGCGCGAACCGCTTGGCGCCACGGACCGCTCGCTCTCCATTCTCAATGCGCTGCTGTCCTTCCATCCGGAAACAGAGCTCACCGGCAACGGCGAACTGATCGTCTGGCCATCCAACGAGCAACTCATGGCCCGTGCCAATGGGATGCCGGCGACGACGCTGCGACGCCATCTGGCCGTCCTGGTCGACAGTGGCCTGATCATTCGCCGCGATAGTCCGAACGGCAAGCGCTTCGCCCGTAAGGGCAGGGGAGGGCAGGTCGAACAGGCCTATGGTTTTGACCTGTCCCCGATCGTCGCCCGGGCTGAGGAATTCCAGGAGTTGGCAGACACGGTACGGGCCGAGAAGAAAGCGCTCCGGGTTGCCAAGGAGCGCCTAACGCTCCTTCGGCGCGATGTCGTCAAGCTCATCGAGACTGGCCTCGAGGAGAACGTTCCAGGCAATTGGGGCAGGGTCCATCAGACTTATCAGGCTATCGTCGGCCGCTTGCCGCGCTCAGCGCCACGGCAACTCGTCGAGGATATCTGCTGCGATCTCCACGGCCTCTACATGGAGATCATCGAGGTACTGGAATCATTTGCAAAAACACAGAATCCGGATGCCAATGAGTCCCATTCTGGTCGCCACATACAGAATTCAAACCCAGACTCCATATCTGAATCTGAATACGGCTCCCGAAATAAAGAAGAAGTGGGCGGCAGCGCTGCAGAAACCGGCAACGTGCGGAGCTTGCCGAAGCGGGAATTGCCTTTGGGGATCGTGCTGGATGCCTGTCCCAACCTGAGCGAATTGACGCAAGGCGGCGATATCCGACACTGGCGGGATTTCCTGGCTGCGGCGGAACTTGCGCGGCCGATGCTGGCGATCAGCCCGAGCGCATGGCGAGACGCCTGCGAGGTCATGGGCGATCAGCACGCGGCGATCACGCTTGCCGCGATCTACCAGCGAACAGACCAGATCAACAGCGCTGGCGGCTATCTGCGCAGCCTCACCGACAAAGCACGGGACGGCAAATTCTCCACCTGGCCCATGATCATGGCGCTGCTGCGCGCCAAACTGGACGCCGATAAATCGACGAGGAAGGCTGACCACCAACCACCAAGCGGGGAAGGACGGCTCGAGGTCTCGGAAGCCCTTCTGAAGTCGCTCAAAAAGCCCAGATCCTGATGGCTGATCGATTCGGATTTCGGGAACGGTACTTGGCTCAGGCTCGGTCGTCGTCGAGCAGATAGTCGAATGTGTCGAGGAGTGCATCTAAGATTGCCTGGCCGAGGACATTTGCCGCTTCGCCCGTCCTGGCATCATCTCCGGCCCGCGCCGCGGAAGCGAGATCCGATCCTTGGTCAGCCAGGATCGACCTGGTTCTCTCAATCGCCCATTGCGCGAAATCGTCCCGGCTGTTGATGGTCATGGCTTCCACTGCTGCGCGCTCCGGCGTTTACGGATTGTTCGGACTGTTCTGGATAAGATTGAGCTGCGCGAATTGTACTGCGTACGCGCCACAAAATCATTCCTCGCCTGCGTGTTCTGGCGCCGCTAGCAAGCCGCTGCGCTTTGCCCGATCGATGAGGTTCTTGACGGACGATGGCGCCCATTTCGTACCGCCACGGGGGGTGCGCTCATGAAGTCGTTCGAGTTGGTTGGCGATTTCGCGCAAGGTTAGCTCGGGATTGGAGGAATGGATACCCGCCACGAGGGTCATCAGACGATCCTCAGCTGGCCGAGGCGGCGACTTCCTCAAAAGCGACTTGTCGGCCATTCCTTCGCTGACCATCCATTTCACCGCGCGCCGCAAACGCTCTGGTGTCCAATCGAGACCACGTTGTCTGAGAACGCGCGAGATGTCGTCCCAGGTGTGGTCGGGTCGCATGCGCCGCACGATGGGAAGCCATTGATTGGCGGATGACTGTAGACGCACTCCATAGGCTGCCTTTTGAGCGGCCGTCATCTTGGCGAGCGTTTCCGGCCGACCTTCCCGGAGCCCTGGATTGCCTGGTAGCCGACCTTTTGCCTTGGCGGCTTTGATGCCTGCCTTGGTCCGTTCGGAGTTGAGAGCCCGCTCCAGCTGGGCTACGGCGCCAAGAACCTGAAGGGAAAACATCCCTTGCGGCGTCGTGGTGTCGATCGGGTCGCTGAGCGACCGGAAATGCGCACCTTTTGCCGTCAGGTCCTCGATGACATCAAGCAGATGGCTTACCGAGCGTGCCAGGCGGTCGAGCCGAACCACAACGAGGGTGTCGCCGGCGCCGATCTCGCGAACAAGCCGGGCGAGGGCAGGGCGGGTACGCGAGGCGCCGGAACCATGCTCCTGGATGATTGTGTCGCATCCGGCCGCCCTCAGCTCCATCTCCTGCGCTTCCGTAGCCTGCTCGTCTGTTGAGACGCGCGCATAGCCGATAAGCCGGCCCTGTGGCCGACGGGAGGAGTGATTCCGTGGTGTTTTGGCCATTTGGAGCGCCTGAGAGCTGGATCGGAGACGAAATTACAAATATAGAAGACACGAATAACCGATCGTTTGTAAACGTCTCTTAGGTGCGTTTTTGACAGCCGAACGCGCCAAAAACCCCCGAAAAGCGGGCTCTCTCGTCGATCTGAGCATCGATTGCCGGGCCTCTTGTTCAATCCCGAAGGCCGCAGCGCTCATTATATATAGAGGGGCGTAAGAATTACCGGTGTGACGGAAGCGAAAAGCGTGTTAGCTTCCGTAGCGTAATCGAAGCGTCGTGTTATCAATGGTTTATGAAATCGGAAATCTGACCCATAAGATCCTTCTGGGGCCGTTGGCGGCCGCTGAGGATGCTCTTGCCCGGCTCGATGAGCGCGTCGCCCGGTCCGAGGTCGGTGCAGGCTTTGCCGAACGGGCGGACTTTTTCGATTCCATCGCTAGTATGTGGGTCGCCGGTGAGCTCGTCCATCTTGAGGACCTGGTTCTCCACGACGCACGGATGGACATTCGTGCGCCGAGCCACGAGCTCGTCATCGCGCACCGCATCGTGCGCGCGAGGCGCCAGGTCTCGCGGAACGATCCCGGCTGGGCAGTTTCGCGATCAGGGATCATGGCGCTGGCTGGCGTCGCGGAGGAGTCCTCCATCGAGGCCGTGTCGGCCGACAGGGAAGGGGAGGGGGTGGAGCTCGACTTGGTCTATCACGATGCACTGTCGCCCGAGCTGGCCGAGATCGACCAAGTCCTCGCTCGCACCAAATGGCTTGTTGATTGCAACGAGCCCGCCGAGCCGAGGAAGCATGAGCCCGAGCTCAGTGTCGGCGAGCTGCTCATTCGCGATCCGGATTGGGATGAAGGCGAGCGGATCGGCGAGTGGCTCGAGCTGGCCAAGAAGGTGGAACGGTTCCCGGCCACCTTGGCAGCGGCGGTTCTCTGGGATGCATGGGAACATCTCGAATCGCTGCAGCGCCAGCACTGGCTCGGACTGTTGCTTGTTTCGGATTTCCTGCGATCGCGCAGAAAGGTTCGTTCGCACCTGCTGGCCTATGCGGTTGGCCTGCGAGAAATTCCACGCGAGCGCCGCCGTGCTCGCGATCGAACGACGAGGCTGATAGCTTCTCTCGATGCAATGAGTGCCGCTGCGGCTGCGGGGATGAAGGACATCGATCGACTGACACTGGCAAAACGGCAGCTTGAGCGGAAGGCTCTGGGCAAGCGATCGACGAGCAGTCTTCCGGTTGCCATCCACCTGCTTCTGTCGCGCCCGATCGTCTCGGCGCACATGATTGCGAAGTCGGCGAAGATATCCCCTCGCGGCGCGTTGAATTTGATCGGAGAGCTGGGCGTGCGCGAGATGACGGGAAGGGGCCGGTATCGGGCGTGGGGAATTATTTGATCGGAATACGCAGCTACGTCACCCAATTGACATTCAATTTGCCAGAGTGCCCTCATTGTTTTCTGATTCTAACAAGCGGCAACGAGGAATGCCGAAAACAACTGTTCATATTCTTCTCGAGGTGCGGCGGTGCACTCCGCGAACCAGGTTGGCGATATAAAAAGGGGTATTGACTTCGCTGGGATGTGATAGGGTGTTCCTGTTATGTTCTCGTGAGGTTTGGGGGTAATCAAGTGGCAAAGCCATACGAACTGGAAATATCGCGGCTAGAAGAGACTTTTCGATGGGCCAGTACGGCCGACATTGGTGGTCTTGAAAGGGCGGTCAAGCTTGCGGGTCTTTCGGCGCTGGCGGCGATAGGGTCTGGGGGGTCTCTGACGGCCGCGCAGGCGCTCGTAGCGCTGCATCAATTCTATACTGGGAAGCCTGGAATTGTTCAAACGCCGCTTGAGGCCGTCGATACCGTGTTCGAAGCCTCCGTCAGCCAATGGCTCTTGAGTGCCGGAGGTACCAATGTCGACATCAACGCTGCGGCGAAATCACTTATTGAGCGAGAGCATCGTCAAATCGCCGTTCTGTGCGGGCGCGCCAACAGCCCGATAACGGCTATCTGCGAGCGACACCCGTTCGTAGACCTCTTGGTTTTTCCTCCGCCGGCGGGAAAGGATGGATTTCTGGCCACCAACTCCCTGCTCGCCTTCTCAACACTTCTCGCGCGAGCCTACGTTTCGGTCTTCGGCGACCCCGCAGATTGGAATGAAGTTTCCGATCTCGTCGCACCCCTCCTTGATGCGTCGAGCAAACCAGTTCTGACTTGGCGCGGCGCAGCGGACGCCCTGTGGCAGCGATCAACGACGATCGTCCTCTATGGACCGGCCACGAAAGTCGGCGCCACAGACATTGAGTCAAAATTCACTGAGGCCGCGCTCGGAAACATTCAACTGGCGGACTACCGCAACTTTGCTCATGGACGGCACCACTGGCTCGCAAAGCGTGAGGATCAAACTTCAGTCTTGGCACTCGTCGCCGAAGACGACCGTGAGCTTGCCAAAAAAACGCTGAGACTCATCCCCAAGGAGGTGCCTGTCGCGAGCCTTGACATCCCGGGCACCGGTCCGGCGGCGCTGCTCGGATCACTCCTTGCTGCGCTACGCGTCACCGGGTGGGCGGGCCAGGCTCGTGAAATCGATCCTGGGCAGCCCGGAGTTCCGGAGTTCGGCCGCAAGCTGTATCACTTGAAGCTGCCAAAGAGAGAACGTCGAGGTACAGCGCCGCGGATCGAAGCAACCGCCGCTGCGGCAATCCGGCGAAAGACCGGCGAGAGTGTCCATCTCCTCCACGAGAAGAACACCTTACGCTTCTGGCAACACGCGCATGCCGATTTTGTGGACCGGCTGGAGAAGAAGACCTTCGGTGCAGTCGTGTTGGATTACGACGGAACGGTCGTTGATACGCGCGAGCGATTTGAACCCGCCCGACCCGAAATTGCTGGCGAGCTCCAAAGGATTGCTGACAGCGACGCCATATTGGCCATCGCCACCGGTCGGGGTGTATCGGTACGGAATGACCTCAGAACGGTGTTGCCCAATAAGGTTTGGGAGAACGTTGTGGTCGGTTACTACAACGGCGCCATGATTGGCTCGCTCGCGGATGATTCGCAGCCAGATGGAACCGATGAAGTTTGCCCAGAACTGAAGACCTTGGCAGATGCCCTTGCCGAAAGCCACGAACTTTCTGGCTCGGCAAGGCAGACCAATCGCCGCTACCAAATTACGCTGGAGCCGATCCGTTTCATGGCAGAAAACAGGCTATGGGATATTGCACATCAGGTCGTCCTTCAAGTCGGCTGTACTGACGCCATTATTACCCGGTCGAGCCACTCGATCGATATTGTTGCAAGCGGCGTTTCAAAAAAGAATGTGGTCCGTCATCTGCAGGATCAGGTGAGAGGCCGCGACATTCTCACGATCGGTGACCGCGGAAAATGGCCGGGCAACGACTATGCGCTCCTCAGTACCCCCATGGGGCTCAGCGTTGACGAAGTAAGCGTGGACCCGAGCAATTGCTGGAATCTGGCGGAACCCGGGCAACGTGGGATCGCCGTCACCCGCATGTATCTTGGCGCATTGGATTCCGCAGAGAAAGGTCTGCGGTTTCGAAAGGGGGCGCTGCTATGAACGAAGACCTCGGCCTTCGGATCCTCAGCGAAATCATGCAGTGGAGTGACGACGAGGCTCGAAAGGAATTTCGTTGGCTGCGCTTGATGGCCCGCTTGAAATACGACGGTTATCGCGACTTCCAAGCCGGAATGCGTTTTATCGAGAGCCTTGCCACCTGGCTGCAACAATTTTCCACTGCGGACCAGCGAAAGACGGCCTATGAATTTGCCCGAAATGCAATCGTCTACGTTGGCCCGAGCGAGATGCAAAGGCTTGTCGAGCAGATGTATCCGAAGTTCGTTCGAGACCGCCTGGTTCGTATGGTCGCCAATGAAAAAGGGATTCCACCTTACAGGGTTTATGCCGACGCGGATGCGAGGGCTGCGGTCGAGCGACTGCGACGCCAAACGCTGTTCATGGGTCTAAGCGACGGGGCTCGCATCGACGGATTGAGACACAGCAATGTTGGGGTGCTGAACAACGAGCAAATGGTCGTCTCGACTCAGCTCGACACTGAGAAATGGCAAGACCTACTCAGCCAATTGGGAGAGGCCATTGGCGATCCAGATGCGAGGTTTCGGCTTGTCTATCTGATCGACGATTTCATGGGCAGCGGATCTTCGTTCCTTCGGTACAATGAAGAGAAGAAGAAGTGGTCAGGGAAACTGAAAAAATTCAAAGAATCGATCGTTCATGCCCAGGCTCAGCTTTCAGACCAGAAGATTTTTTCCGACGATTGGCAGCTCTGCATCCATCATTATATAGGTACGGATGCAGCGTCTCGAACGGCAATAGAACGCGAACAAGAAGCGCGATCGTCGTTTCAGACCGAAGGCTGGGCATCGGAAGTTCATTTCTCGTTCGGAACGATCCTACCCGAAAACCTGCCGATAAATGCGCCGGGAAACGATTTCGGTGACTTCATCGAGTTGACGAATATCTACTATGATCCTGCCATCCGAACGAAACACACCGACGTCGGAGGAGTAACGCATTTGGGGCTCGGCTACGCCGGGTGCGCGTTGCCATTAGTTTTGGACCACAACACGCCAAACAACTCAGTGGGTCTGCTGTGGGCTGAAACCGAGGGCGGAGAACGGGAAGGCGGCGCGACGGCGCCTCCGATGAGTCCGCTTTTCCGCCGCCGCCAGAGACACGTATAGGTGCGACTTGGTAAATCCATTTGAAAAACGGGCAACCGAGTATTTGCTGCAAGACGAAGCCTTTCTGGCTGTCGTTACCCCGGAGCCGTTGTCTACGTTTTTCAAGAAGCCGGCGAAAGAGGGAAAGCTCTACGACCGGCTATCCATGGTGATCGGGACGCCCGGAAGCGGGAAGACGACCCTCGCGCGATTGTTCAAATTCTCAACGCTTCAGGTCTTGCTTCGGAATCGTGGATTCGAAACCTACAAGACCCTGATCGACGCGCTTACATCTTGTGACGCGATCCGTGATGGCAAGCCCTCAGTTATCGGCTGCCGGATTTCGCTCGAAAGTGAATATCGCGAGTTTTGGGAGTTCCCTTATCCGGACAGTTTAAAGTCCTCGCTAACCGTTGCGCTACTTCAGGCGCGGGCAGTGCTTGCCTGGTTGCGAGATGCCCAGGCAGCCGGCATCAGCCTTGAGAACATAGAGATCGTCGCTCGGCCCGATGCTGATGCTGCCCTTGAAGCGATTGGCGGCGAAAACGGCATCGGGCTGCAGCGGCGCGCCCGAGAGATGGAAACAGCGATTTACGAAATCTCGGCCGCCCTTGTTCCTCCAGACATAGATGAGGTTGAACAGAATGCCGCGGCGGCAGCGTATCGACCGCTGGATGTCATAGACGCGTTCCGGGTCACGGATGGGTCGGGAGACCTGCAACTGACCCCGTTGGTTGTCTTCGACGATGCACATTTCTTGCACCCGAGCCAGCTAGCTGCGCTCCAACGGTGGCTTGCGCGCAGGGAATTGCGGGTGGCCCGGTGGATCCTCACCCGCCTGGACGCATTGGCTCCCGCGGATGTACTCATCGAGGGACAGAACGCTTTCGACGAAAGTGAGCCCGGTCTGAAGCGCGCTCGGGAAATCACCACCATCTGGATGCAAAGCAGCGAGGGGAGATCGAGCCAGCGGCGAGCCTTCCGGAAAATGGCGAAGGACATGGCTGGCCGGTATCTCAGCCAGATGGACGTCTTTAATCGCCGGGGCTTGAACACCCTTGGTGATCTTCTCTCGACGCATGTCGATGATCTCCCGCCTTCAAAGGCCGGCAAGCTAGCGAAGAAAGTCGACGCTATTCAGCGACGAAATTCGATCACTGCTGAGCGCCGAGAAGCGCTCGAACGGGAGGTTTCCGAGTACCTGGCGAAAACTGGGGAACCCGCCAACGACCTAAGGCTGTCGATGCTCGCCATACTTCTCGAACGATATGCAAACCGAACTCCCCAACGCGGTCTCTTCGAGGAGGCGACCGACGTCGAGCCTTCACGGCCCGTGACAGCGAGCGCGGCGATCGCTGACGGCGCCAAGATCCATCTGCTTCACCAATTTGACCGACCATACTACTACGGCATCGATGCTCTTTGCGATGCGAGCTCGGAGAACGCAGAGCAGTTTCTGCACCTCGCCGCACGGCTCGTCGCGCAGTCGGAGACCCAGTTGATACGGTCGAAGGCGCCGACACTGACCAGTCAGGTCCAACACAACTTGCTGCGCGATCGCGCGGACGAGATGATCCGCGAATGGGATTTTCCTCTCCATCATCTTGTGAAACGGCTGTCTCAAGGCATCGCCGACCAGTGCATCGAAAAGAGCTTGGAGGGCAACGCGTCGCTCAATGGCGGCGCGAACGCGTTCGGGATTCCTCAGGAAGAATTTGATCAGATCCCGAAGCTGCAGCCCGACCTCGCAAAGGTCCTTCAGTTTGGAGTTGCCTACAACGCATTCGTTCTCATTCCGAACCATGGGGCTAAGAACAAGCTCTGGTGTCTCGTCGAACTATCCGGGGTGGTACTCATCAAGAGCGGCTTGACCCTGAAAAGAGGAGGATTTCTTGAACGACGCGTGGAAGATCTCACCCGTTTGCTGGGCGAGGCCAAATAATGGCGCACGGGTGGCGATGGGATCCTTGCATTTCCCACGATGGCTCAGAAGCTGAAAGCTTTGCGTCCGAATATTTCTCGCAGAATGGCAGGAAAGCGCTGTTAATCGCAGGTGGTGGATTTGATCCACGCGCGACCCAGATTGCTGAACGTCTCGCTGCCGCCGGTGCCGATGCTCAAGCATTGTTCATCAGAGAGAACCGGCCCAATCCAGATTCTGAGCTCACTCGCCGCGCCGAAAAAAATATCGAGAAGCTTCAGACGCTGCTTCCCTCGAACGATATCCTTGCCGTCGAAATTTTCGGAGCTGATGGCGCTGTTGTCGGTGGACGCAATGTTACACTGGGCGTTTCGCGGTACGATCTGACCGAAGTCACCGACGTGATCGTCGACATCAGCGCCCTTTCAGTGGGCACAGCGTTCCCTTTGATCAGATTGTTCGTTGAGCGGATTAATCGAGGCAAGGATCCGCAGAACCTGCATCTCTTTGTGTCGCATGATCCCAATCTTGACGCGCAGATATCCTCTGTGGCGAGCGACGTTCCAGGCTATGTTCATGGGTTCAAAGGGGGGCTGACGCTCGACGCTGCCTCTCGGGCAGCGAAGTTATGGCTCCCACAGCTCGCAATGGGGCGCCAGCAGGCCCTATCTCGGGTCCACGATTTCGTCGCTCCGCACGACACATGCCCAATCCTGCCTTTTCCGGCGCGCGACCCGCGCCTCGGAGACATGCTGGCAGAGGAATACTTGGCAGAGTTCGAGAGCGGTTGGTCAGTTGATGCCCGCGACGTCGTGTACGCGGATGAACAGGATCCCCTACACCTTTATCGCACAATTCTGCGGTTGGACGATTTACGCAAGCCGGTGTTTCGAGATGCCGGAGGCTCGATCCTGGTTCTTTCTCCGCTGGGTAGCAAAGTCATGTCCCTCGGCGCCCTGATGGCGGCCCTCGAGCGAGATTTACCAGTCGCTTACCTCGAATCGATAGGGTATGATTTCGATGCGTCCGCGGATCTTGCTTCGCCGACGCCCCATATCATTCATGTCTGGTTGGAGGGAGAGGTCTACCCGCAGCCGCGCCCCAGGCTGAAAAAAGGACACGTCCCATGAACCATCCAGAGGAAAGGCCGAAGATCTTTGGCACGGGCTTGATCGCGCTCGATCTTGTAATTGGGCTCGACAGTGAAGCGCCAGTTCACTCATGGGCCGGCGGAACATGCGGCAACGTTCTCACGATAATGAGATACCTGGGTTGGGATGCCTACCCAATCGCACGAATGAATGGTGATCCCGCGTCAGAACGTGTTCGGGCGGACATGGCCAAATGGGGGGTGAAATTGGACTTTGCCAATTGCGCTCCGACGGGCCATACACCGATCATAATTCAACAAATTAGGCGCGCTCGTGACGGATCACCGACACACCGGTTCCTCTGGACGTGCCCGCACTGCGGAAAGCGTCTGCCCAGCTACAGGCCCGTCACACAGCATGCAGTGGAGGATATCACCCTCGCACTACCGGGCTCTGCGGTTTTCTTCATGGATCGGCTGTCGAGAGCTGCATTAACGCTCGCAGCAGAAGCAGCGCAAAATGGTGCCGTAGTTCTGTTTGAACCTTCCGGAAAGTCGGACGAAAAGCAGTTTGCGGAAGCGATGAAAATCGCACACATCGTGAAGTACTCGGATCAGCGCCTTTCCGAGGCGGGTGGCGCCATGACCGCCTCAACTGCGACTTTGCTCGAGATTCAGACGCTTGGCTCGCAAGGTCTGCGGTACAGACACCGTCTCGACGGGCAAATTTCCGACTGGAGCATTTGCCCCGCGTTCCCTGCGCCAAGCCTCGTGGACACGTGCGGCTCCGGCGACTGGTGCACGGCTGGCATTCTGGCCTTAGGCGCCAAACAGGGGTTGTTGGGACTCAAGAAAATGGACGCTCAAGGTTTGTCGAAGGCACTTCGCTATGGCCAAGCTCTTGCCGCTTGGAATTGCGCCTTTGAAGGCGCCCGCGGTGGTATGTATTTGGTCGAGCCTCGCGAGTTCCAAAATCAGATCAATGCCATCATGAATGGCCGGCCAGTTTTACGCACCGTGGTCCGCCATGAATCGACAGAGCCTTCCGTCGCGTGCCCGGCTTGCCCGCCCAGCACCCAGCATATTTTATCAGCCTCTTGACATGTAGCCTCACGGGAAATTCCGCGTGAGCGGCAATGAGCGCGTGATCGGACCACCCGGCCGGTCGCCTACTATGCAGCCTTCTGGTTGCCATCGAACTTTTCTCATCGCGGCCGATGGTATCGGCCTATAAGGCTGCGAAAGCAGCAAAGGTCCCCGCGTGGAGCCTCTAGGATCGCCAAACTTACCGTTGAAGCACCGGGCTGGTCGAACAAACAACCAACCGCCGTGAGCCTCGCGTCAGAGCCACATACAAGTTACGTGCGTCCAGAACGTCGGTATCGAGGACAACTGAAATGTCGGCTTCCAAGCCCTTCAGTAGCAGAGTGCTGCCGACGGCCCGCCTGGGAACGGAGCGTCCAAGGACGCGTGACTGCTCTCGAGCACGAACAGCCATCTCATAGAAGTCTGCTTTGTAGACACAGCCGTTAAGAGCTTGAATCGCGGCGCGCAGAATTGCGGGGCGAAGGGGCGAAACGCCTGCTTGCTTGTTGATCTCAACGAGTAATTCCACTGCCGCTATGGGGACCGGGTTTTTGGAAAAGGCAATTGCCGCCTCTTCCACTTCGGTCGGCGCCTTTTGGGCCCTGCCGGCAAGAAGTGACACCAACCGCTGTTTGAGTTGCCCCGCCCCAACCCCGGTGAGCGTACTGGCGGCGAAGTCAATCAAATCATCGGTAGCGGACGGCGCATCGAAATCAAATCGCTCGGCAAATCTTATGAAATCAGACAGGTCGGCATTTTCAACGACGACGGCACCTTTCACCCGGCTGGCGATATCCCTGTGTCGATTCGGCCGACGGCTGTCGCAGATAATAAGCGCCCCACCATCTGCCACCGGTGAAGCAGCATAGGCAGCCCGTGTAAGCGTTTGGATATCATCGGGACCGGAGATCTGCATCCAAGTCACTTCATCCGGTGCGCTCCGGAGATCGATCGGAGTACCGGTCTGCAGCGCTGACCGCGCCCACAAGAGCCATTGTCCCAACCTCGGAGCACCTGCGTTGTCCCAACGCCACGGTGTCGAGAGCTGACCGATCGGTGGAAACGAAGCTTCCACTGCATTCGACCAATCCACGAGAACGTTCGTTCCCCAGCCGAAGATCGCCTGCATGTCGTCGCCCAAGACACACGTAGGCAACAACTCAGACAGCTGCGCGATCATTCCGTGCTGCTGGACAATGCAGTCCTGATACTCGTCAACGACAAGCCTGGAGTAAGTCGCATCGATTACACCCGACAGATGCTGCCCATTGATAATGGCGAGCGCGCCAGCTCGAAGCGCTGGATAGTCGGTTCCCGGATTCTTCAACTTCAAGATATTTGTATGTTGCTCACTCCGTTGCGGAAAGGTCCCGACCAGGCGCATTGCCCATCCGTCGATCGTAGTGATCCGATAACGAGTTCGCAGCACGCCCGCGGCGTCTAATCGCCCCCGCAGGGCGGCAACACCGGCATTGGTGTGCGTCAGGATCAGGATTGGCTTTTCGTCCGTTGAGGCTCTTATGCATGCAGCAATCAAATGCGTCTTTCCACATCCCGCTGGCGCGGACACGCTCCCCTTGCTTGCGCTGAGAACCGTTAGTTCATCCATGAACCGTCTGCGCCCAGATCAAGAGGTTGTTCACCCGGGCCTTGAACCCCTCAGTCACCCCAGCGAAATTTGGCGCGAGGATCTCTTTGGCGACATGTTCCATATCGCCGACTGATTTGAACCAGCCGTTTTTTCCGCCCGCAGCCCGAGCAACGACAACGCGCTGATCTCCGGTGAGCGTTTGTTGTTGCGAATACAGAACAGCCCTGATGTTCTCGACGGTCGCGGCCCCTTGCGATGCCGACTTGATGTGATCGTCGACCAAGCCTTGTCCGTGAACAGAAATCGCGTAGTCGATCACCTGCAATAGAATGGCTTCGTTTACGTTGGCGACGATGGCAGTCTCAATGTCCTGTCCTGAATAGATGGAGTGGTTGCCGCCCTACCCAGCCGACAACTTCTGTTGGAGAATTGTCGGTCTGACCAAACGGGATGGGAAGGACAGCGAAGATGACAACAGAGACAATGATGGGGATCGACCTGGCGAAGAACGTTTTCCAGGTGCATGGAGCCTCAATGACTGGGGAAGTGAAGTTCCGCAAGAAGCTATCTCGGATGCAATTCCGCAGATTCATTGCTGGGCATCCTAGGGCGGTCGTTGTGATGGAAGCATGCGGCAGCGCGCATTATTGGGCTCGCGAGATCGCCAAGCATGGCCATGAGGTAAAGCTGATCGCTCCCCAATATGTGCGGCCTTTCGTCAAGCGTCAGAAGAATGACGCGGCTGATGCCGAAGCGATCGTTGTCGCCGCGCAGCGACCCGAGATGCGCTTCATCACGCCCAAGGCGGAAGAGCAGCAAGCGCAGGCGGTTCTCTTTCGCGGAAGAGAACGACTTGTTCGTCAGCGTACAGAGCTGGTGAACGCTCTACGCTCGGTGCTGTATGAGTTCGGCCATCCGACCCCGCCGGGGATTGGCCATCTAAAGCGGATTGAGGCGATCATCGAAGCTGACAACAGCGACTTGCCAGCACGGGTTCGCGAGGAGTGCCGTGATCTTTTGCTGCAGGTCTCGGAGAAGACGGAACGAATTCAGGCCAAAACCAAACAGATCGTTGCTCTGGCAACTCAGACTGATACGGCGCGTCGTTTGCAAACGATGCCGGGGGTCGGACCGATGAGCGCGTTGGCCGTTGAGGCTTTCGCACCGCCAATGGAGAGCTTTCGGCGTGGGCGAGACTTCGCTGCGTGGTTGGGATTGGTGCCGCGGCAGCATTCGTCCGGAGGAAAAGAGCGGCTTGGGCGCATATCGAAGGCCGGGCAAGCCGACATCAGGAGGCTCCTGATCATGGGAGCGATGTCTCGATTGAACTGGCTCGGGCGAAAGACCATTCCAGAGAGGTCATGGTTGTCTCGGATGCTGGCCAGGAAGCCGAGAATGCTTGTGGCGATTGCGCTGGCAAACAAGATGGCGCGAGCGATCTGGGCCATGGTGACGAAGAGAAAGGATTACGAGAATCCGGCACAGGCTGCTGTTGCATGACAGAGGTGCAGCGCGAGGTAGATGGGTGCCGGTGACGGAGGTGTGAGAAGTCAAAGACCCATATGGGCAAAATGATCGAACAGATCTGGAACAGGAAAACCAGTTAGGGGCTAGGAGCCATTCAGCTCGCTGAATAGATTTGGACCTGATCCGCTAATCACCATATCGGCCAGCGGCTTCCGAAGCGCCGCAATTGAAGGCCTGACAGAAGACCGCACTCGATCACACCCCAATGGCTCAAAAACTACTTGCATCACGGGCGGCAACCACAGAAGCCCCTAGATTTCTGGACGCCTTCTTCCCTAAATTTGAGGCAAGGAGGCCATAATGGGGTCTGGCAATTTCAGTGACGAGTTCAAGCGTGATGCAGTCGCGCAGATTACCGAGCGGGGATACCCCGTTGCCGAGGTTTCGAAGCGCCTCGGCGTGAGCCCACACTCGCTCTACGCTTGGAAGAAGAAGTTCTCGAAGCCTTCTGGGTTGGGCGATGCGGATCAAGCAACCGAGATCCGGCGACTGAAGAAGGAGCTGGCGCGCGTCACCGAGGAGCGCGACATCTTAAAAAAAGCCACCGCGTATTTCGCCAAGGATGCAAAGTGAGATACGCGTTCATTGCCGAGCATCGCCAGCAATTCACGGTTCGGGCGATGTGCCGTTGCTTGCGTATCCGACCCAGCGGTTTCTACGCCTGGCTGAAGGCTCCGCTGAGCAAGCGGGCGTTGGAAGATGCACGTCAGACCGAGCTCATCAGCAATGCCTGGAAGGAAAGCGGCAGGGTCTATGGCTACCGCAAGCTCCATGATGACCTTCTCGATCAGGGAGAGACCAGTTGTGCTAACCGCATCGCTCGTCTTGCGAGGCTTGCCGGGATCAAGGCGCAGATCGGCTACAAACGACGGCCCGGCTCCTATGGCGGCAGGCCCTCGATCGTGGTCGACAATACCTTGGCTCGCCAGTTCGATGTGAAGGCCCCGGACAGGGCGTGGGTGACAGACATCACCTACATCAGGACCCAGGAAGGCTTCTCCTATCTGGCCGTTGTCATCGATCTGTTCTCTCGTCGCGTCATCGGTTGGTCGTTGCAGAGCCGCCAGACAACCGACGTCGTGTTGCAGGCTTTGCTCATGGCAGTATGGCGTCGAAAGCCCAAGAGCAAGGTCTTGATCCATTCCGATCAGGGCTCCCAGTTCACCAGCATGGACTGGGCAGCCTTTCTTAAGCATCACAATCTTGAGCACTCGATGAGCCGACGGGGGAATTGCCACGACAACGCTGTGGCAGAAAGCTTCTTCAATCTGCTCAAGCGTGAGCGAATACGGCGCAGAACCTATCGAACACGCCAAGAGGCAAGGCAGGACGTGTTCGACTACATCGAAATGTTCTACAACCCAAAACGCAAGCACGTCAGGAACGGGATGCTGTCACCCGTCGAGTTCGAACGGCAGCAGGAAATCTAACCCGAGGGTGTCCACGAAACTCGGGGCTATTCATCCATCGTCCCATGTGAAGGTCGAGCATCCTGCCTGGGCAGCTTCAGCGATCAGAGCGGCAGAGGGGCTGACGTCATCGTCGCGAAAGACGGCAACGCGGTATCCGAGAGCGGTGAGTGCCTTCGCCCGCTCATAGGGTCGATCAGCGTGCCCGCCACCGCAGTCAACGATCGCAACACCAGCGGCCTGCAGAGAAACGCGGCCGTGCGCCACGCAGAATTGATCGAATCCCCGCACAAACCCTACCTCGGTCGCACCTTCGCAGATGAGGACAGAGGGCGCCAGGAAAGCGCCGGGAAACGCGCGAAGTGTACCCTGCGCCTCGGCGGGCACAGGCAGGGGCAAATGCTGTCCGTCAGCCGACTTCCTGAGAATGAACAGTTGCTCCGAGCCAAGCTCGCGCAATACGACAGGCGAGTGCGACGTGGCGAATACCTGTTGAGGTGGCGGATTGGTTTTCGCACCGAATGAGCCAATGAGCCGCAGGATCCTGTGCGGCTCCAATCCGTGTTCGACTTCGTCGACAAGGAGGATAGACGTCTTGTCCGCCACTTGGCGCTGAAGACCGGCGATCAGCAGGCGTGTCGATCCCGTTCCGAGGCCTCGCAGAGGCACACCAAGCTCGTTGTGAAGCGCAATCGTTCCCCCGCTCGTGGATACTGAATGGGTGTCGAGAAGGGCTTTTGCCGCAGCGCCGATCGGCACGCCGAGCTCGTTTTCTGTCCGGGTGACGACCGCAAGCGCATCTCCGAGTTGCCTATCTGCCTCGGTACCGAAGTTCTTCCGAGCATCTCGAGCCGCGTTCGACAACGCTTTCGAGGCATCGGGCTTCTCCTCGCTAAGCCGGTTTAGGACCGACCCGCGCCGCCATGCGAGATTGTTTTCCGACCAGGGTCCGAGCCGGGTTGGGGAGAGGGCGATCCAATCGCCCCAGTTCAAGCCGCGATCGAGCCCTTTGTCCTCCGCCCGCTTCGATATCAAGCGCCATTTCGGCTCTAGGTCGCCAGCCACGGAAAGATTGAGTCTGAGGACGGTCTCCAGACCGTGCCCAGGTTCATCTTCAATGCTCCCATCGGCGGCTCGCATTCCCGAAAGAAAATCTCCGTAGGTCTCATAGTTCTTCAGATTGTCGTCCAACCGACCGAGAACCAGCGTGATCGATATGTCGTTCTCGACGCTGAGGTTGTGAAAGTCAGAATCACCGATCGCGAGAGAACGCCGCGCGCTGAGGCAATAGTCGATGGCATCCAGCACGCTGCTCTTGCCAGCATCGCCGGCTCCGATGAGACAGTTCACGCCTTCGGTCGGGCGCCAATCGAGTGACCTGATTGATCTGAAGTTCCTGATCTCTACTTTTCGGATGACCGCCATAAATCCATCCCCCGGCGTTGTCTTCCGCGATGCATGCGCCCGGAAGTCTTCAGTCGCGCTCGATAATAACCCGGATCAATTCTTCTGCATCATCTTCGATTTCTAGGCCGTCGAGGCCTAAATCCGGCGCAATGCCGACAGATTCTTTTTCGCCGTCAGGTTCATCGTCGGGTTTGACCGCGAAGGTAATCGAGCGACCCGTCTCAATGATTGCTCGCATCCATTGCTCGATGACGGCCGATTGATCGACGCACGTACCCACCCAAGCGCCTTTGACCACGCTGACAAACGCTGAATTGTCGAAATATCTCCGCACGTTCGAATAGGCGAGGCGCCGACCGCCCTTCGGCCCCAAAAGCGCGTCGTCATCGGAAAGCCGCTTCCAGTAAGACAGGGGGACGTACATCCCCTTTGTGAGTGCGCTTGAATCCGGTTCGAACTGAATTCGGGGGCAAAACTTCAGGAAGAAGGGATCGTTGTTCAGACGGAAGTCGTCTGTGGTCCCGGACTCTTCCAGCTTTGTCAGCTCTTCGAGAAACGCTTCCATGCGTTCGATTTCTTCGGAAAGCTTCTTTTCTGGAAACCGAAAGATTGACCCTTCGTTCTCGTCGGGTTCCATGGCCTTGTACTGTACCAGCACGAAGGACTTGAACCTTTCATTGTAGTAAATCAGGTCGGTGCCGGTTTGCTCCTCGAGTCGGAGCCGATTGGCGAGGACAACCGTTAGCCTGTTCCCCGTTTCTTCGTCTTGAAACACGGCCGCCGACGCATTTGGCACGCGACGAATGAATTCGTAGCCCGGGACCATCGAAAGGTCCCTTACGATCATTTCATCCTCGCGTTGGCGCGATTCCGATAATCCATCGAGGAACGACTGCGGTGCCGCATCCTCGTGCAGCGCCCATTCCCGCAAGGGTGCGCGGTCTATCCCGGCAAGCGACATGGCTGTCGCCACGGCTTCCTTCTGCTGCCCTAGAGCTTCTCGCGCCTCACCGCTGAGCCTGGAGAGCCGATCTCGCGTGGTCTTTGTGAAGCGGTCGATTGACTTCCCTGTTTCCGGGGCGAGGCGGACGATCAGATCGATCACCTCATCAAACGCCTTGGGTGTCAGCAGTCCGCCATTTCGGAACCTGTCGGCGACGACCTTCCTGTTTCTTGCAGGGACGCCATTGATTACCTTCTGCACCGTCAGCCGGGTCTTGAGCGATTCGACATCATTCACATTCAGGCGACTTTGCTGTGTGCCGGCGTTCGCGCCGCGACGTCCGCTCGCTATGTGGGTGATCCGTCCCTGCGATCCCACGATGAAGCAGACGAGAGGGACATTGCGGCTATGTGAAAAGGATGGAACTGCCTCGGCAAAAAGGCCAGATTCATTCAACGCATCGGCGAAGACCTCTGCCCGCGCTTTGTCCAGTCTCAACACATATGCGTTTGGCTTGGCCAAGTTTTTACCTGCTACACTTCAGCGCCTTCATCTTCGGGGCCGTCGTTTCCTGAGTTAAGTCGATCCAATTCCCGTCTCGGGTCTGCTGAAAGCTTCAGCGAAATGATCGGTGAGCGTTTCCAATCCTTCGTGTTGTCTCGTCGTCAACCCCGGCGTCCTGCGCATATTGCGGCCAGTTCGCAACAACCTCGCTGATATTGGAAATGAGTGTCTTTGCTTTGGCTGGTTTTATGGATGCTGTTTCCGCGAAGGCCAGCAGGTCGGCCATAGCGAAGCCGTCGCGTTTGCTGTTCAGGCTCATCTGATGTTGACCGGTCCAATCGCCACTCGGATTGTAGGAGTAGTTCACGTCGAATGCTGGCGACAGCGTCCACTCACCAGCCTGGTCCATGAGGAAGGCGATGTTTTTGACGTGGTCGTCCTGGTTTCTGGCGATGATGTTGAAGACTGCCCGGAGAAACTGCTGCTCCAGTGCGAGAGCGCCAATGCCGAGCTCGCGAATGGTCAGGATGGCCTGCTCGTAGGAGTAGCCGCGTGGATCGTTGAAGTCGTAATGCTGCAGGGCACAAAGCGATTGCATGTGGAGCTTATGTGTCACGCCGTTCTCATCGACGGGCCGGTCAAATCGCCGTGTCATGAAATGGCTGCGTCCACCCTCATGATGCAAACGGCATGGCGTCATTTCGATTCCTGCGGCCGTTGCCATCAGATAGTAGCTGTACTCGATCAGGCCGAACCCCTGCGGGTCGGGTTCTTCCTTGTCGCGGTTATTGTCGATGCCATCGAACTTCATCAACCAGTGTTCGAAACCGTCACCGGCATCTATCTGGCCATGACGGAATTCGCCTGTACTCTGGTTCCACGCCAATATTGCCTTCGCGCGCGCTCCGCCAGCCGATGTGCCAACTCTGAGAATATCGTCGATCGCGGCAATGTCGTTTTCGCCCTCGAGCACGCCTTCCAGACTGGCTTTCTCGTTCAACACCAGATTGGCCAGGCGAACGAGGTTTGCGACCTCAACTTTTCGGGCTCTCCGGTTCGAACCCATCAGCGCCGGCTTGAATTCAAGGGCTCCCATGCCGCGGGTTCCGACATAGCAAAGGCGCTCCACCGGATTGAAGCTTTCAGGCCTGCGGCCCTGCTCCGCCAGCCAAGCGTTGATCAGCCGATCGCCATATTTGTCGGGAAGGGCATCCGCTAGCATTCCCGGTAGTCCTTTGAACGTTGTCCGGGGCAGGGCCGGAAAGGAATAGGGGTCCGGACTCAAAGGCATTACGAGCGGCGACAGCTCTATCCCAGATAGGGCGAATTCGGGATCATACTGGAAGACGGCAAACCCATCCTCCGGCAGCCACGAAACGGCGGCGACCTCTCGTCCCCAGAGATTGATGGATGCATCGGTTGAAGGTTCAGCCATGGTCTACTTCTTTGCGCCCCATTCCCATTGCTTGGTCGTCTTTGTTGGCTTGGTCGAACTCGATCGTTGTCGCTCGCCCCCTTTTGTCCGCACCCGCTCAATTGGCCTGACACGCGGATCTGGAACAAGGAGGTCGATGTTTTGCTGGATTTTCAGAGAAATCAGCACGCGGATTAGCGAGTCGAATGTCGGATTATCTCCGGATTCGAGGCGTCTCAATGTGCGCTCGGAAATGCCTGCGTCCTGGGCGAGCTCGGCCTGCGTAATGTTTCGGGAGAGACGCAGCCGCTCGAGCCTTTCGCCGATGTCCCGCGAGATTGTTTCTGGTGTTTTCGCACTCATTTGTCTATTATCGGCCATATATGACCTCATAATCCGATTTCGCGGCGTTTGCAGGCCATATATGGCCGCTCGCTATGCAACAAAGGAAATACTTCAATCGGACATATAAGACCGTTTATATTCAAAATCAATCGTTATCGGTCGTATATGACCGATTAAAATGAGATAGAGATTAATCCCCTGACGGCTTTCGAGAATTGGACAACGTCTTGAGCAACAGAAAAGCAAGGGGTCCCGACATTGGATTGCATCAAGCCAAACGGCTCTGTCAGTTACCCCAGCAGCAACGCTTAGACTTCATCGCAGAAGGCTTGCCCATCATCCTGGACAGCGCGCAGGGCTTTTGGGCCGCGTCGCAGAAGCTGGAAGATCTCCCACGCGAAGCCAAGGTCCTTGAAGGGTTCGCCGAAGAGGAGGCCGCGAAGATCCTCATCCTCATGGATGCGGTGCGGTGTCCGCCCAAACTGATATCCTCGAAGCTCAACCGCATCATCGGATGGTTCTATGATCATCTCGCGCGTCTCATCTACGCCGATGCGGTCAACTGGAAACCGATGAACCTCGCTCAATTGCGCGAATACGTCGACCGTCAACGCCGCGGACACTACGTCGAAGGATATGCGGGCGAATACATCATGCCCAATTGGGCAGTCTATGAGCGCGAAAGTGGTCTATACGCTGATGTTGAAGCATACCAGGACGATACCCTTCTTTGGAGCGAACCCCGTCGATCCGAACTCGATCGTTCGATATTCCCCTCAATGACGCCGGGAGCGCTGCAAGTGGCGGAGGCTATGCAACATCTTGGCCTATTCTCTGCCCAAGGCTTGAGGGCAACATCCGAAATCTGGGGTTCACTTGAGTACAGGGAAAGCGAGGATCACCACCATGGAAGGGTTCTCACCGAAAAACTCCTGACCAGACTGGACGAAGAGAAGCTCATCCTCGACACCGCGGAGGATCGACATGTCCGAACGCTCTACAACGAATGGCAGATCCCGATGTACAATCTCGACTTCTCAATCATTCCGGTGACCCTCGAAGAGCTGCAGGCCGAACAGGAGCGGGAATATTGGTCAATGGTCGGTGATCCGCGGTAGGCAAGATGGATCGGCTCACACTCAACTATGTCTGGAATCAGAAAGAGACCCCGGTCGTCTTGCGACGCACCAGAAAGGGAGAGCGTCTGCGGGTGAGATTGCCATTTGCGGAGACTAATCGACACTGGCTGCAGAACGGTCGAAGAACCCAACCCGAATGGACCGGTGGCAAGCACGCTTATTGGGAACTACCGAAAGCGTGGTTCAATGATTTCGTGGACCGGGCCCTGGAGCGTTTTGGCAAAGTCTACATTATCCAGCCTTACCGTGAGCAGGAGATATGCGCGCGCGCCTGCCAAGAGGCCCGCGGCCATGAGTGTCAATGCTCGTGCATGGGCGCAAACCATGGAGCCGGCAACGATGGCAGCTGGTTCGAAGTCTCCGAGACCTTTTCAACACGTTGGGGTGACAGGGAGCTCGCCTGCCGACTACTGACTGCACGCTAGGGCGCTACTGACCAAAGTTTCGATTTAAATTTTGGTCGGTCCGTTGCCGCGGTCTTGTCGTTTCTTTGTCGTATCAGGCGCCGAAACTCAAACATCCGTGAAGGTGTCATTGTGATTGAACGACGTAATCAAACGAAATACTCCCCCTGTATCGATCAGACCGAGGAAGAGATAGCAGCCTACTACCGCACCGCCAAAGAGAAGGACAAAGCCATCGTTCGACAAACACAGGGCCACATGCTGATCTACAAAGTAGCCGAAATCGAAGGGATCAACCCGTCGCGTGGGCGTGTGTACGTCAGGCAATTTGGTGCGTTCTATTCCAAACACGGAAAGAACTGCTTCCATCCGAAAGGCCAAACCTCACTTGTCGTTCCAACGGCAGAGGTTCTTTCTTGGGCGGAGCAGCATCCTCGCGGAGAATTCGGTTACAGCTGCCACCGCTTCGAAGGGTATCGGTCCCTGTTTAAAGGAAAGCCCTAAACTGCCTTGGCCGGATTTTCGATGACATGACCGAAACGATCGCTTGGCTCAAAGCACAAAGAGCCCGTTTCACAGTGAACAGCGTCAAGGCAGAACCGGCAAATTCTGGATGACCTCGCATCCCGTTTCCGTGGAAGACCGCGGTGTTGTGCCGCTGATGGAACGGTGGGGCGGGGAAGTCGCATCATTTTGGCTCCGCGATCCGCGCTTGTCCGCTTCTTTGGCACAGATCGGCACAGCGCGGGTGATTGAGATGGCAGTGCCCCTCGGAAAGACCAGGCATTCTCACTCGGCCGCCACGGCGGCTGTTGCGACCTTTGGTCGGACAGCCGGGGCAAGTCCCGAGAAATCGGATTTCGACCTCTACGTAAACGAGCCACTCGAGCCAGGCTCTGTGCTTGCGGTTCACACGGAAGGCGATGACGCCTTTGCAGCGATCGGAACGTCCTATCCGCCGGGATATATCGATGTCGACATCGGCCGATGGAAGGAACTTACGGGCGAAGATGATTGAGGGCGATCGGGAGGTAGCCCGAGGCGGCGGGGTCGCCAGCAAAGCTGAGCGCGACTTTTTTGGCGGATGTCTGGCGTCGCTCTTCGGGCCGGGCTGTTGGCAAAGCTGAAGCCCGCAAGCGGTCTTCCCCCATTGGGGCCGCCATCCCTGACGCGGGGGCGGTCGGAAGGATTGGAGAATTGCGAAAACACCTTGGTGCCGCTTGCGCGCATCGGCCGGCAAGGGAAGCTTCGCCGCTCCTGGCCATGAAAACTGCGACCCGGCACAAATGCCGGCTTGCCAGGCGCGCCCTTGTCCTGCCTTGCTCTTCGCGGCCTCCGGGTTTCGGCCCGAAAAGATCGGGAGCGGGAATCTGAACAGAGGACGCGTCTGACGCGGAAGAGAGAATGGAAAAAGCAGAGCTGGAAGAGTTGAGGGGAAAGGTCGCCTGCGGTGCAGTGCTCGAGACCGCCGGCTTTGCTGTCGACCCCAAGGAAAGCACGCGCCGCGCGGTGAAGTACCGCCGCGGCGACGACATCATCATCGTCTTCCATGACGGCCAGGGGTGGTTCGATCCCCTGTCCGACGCCAAGGGCGACGTCTTTCGCCTTGTCGAACATCTCGACGGCCTTCCATTCGCCGCTGCGCTTTATGTCGTCGCCGATCTGATCGGCTTCGTTCCTTCTGAACCGGAGTGGAAGCGGCAATCGCGTGAGCGTATGCCCGACCTGTCGGTTCCCGAGCGCTGGTCCGCGCGTCGAAAGCCATGGCCCGGCTCGGCAACATGGCGTTACCTGCAGGACGCGCGGGCGCTTCCAGAGACCGTTCTGCGCGCGGCCGTCGCCCAGGATCTTCTTCGCGAAGGACCGCAGGGCAGCATGTGGGCCGTCCACCGGGACGCTGCAGGGATCGTGACCGGATGGGAAGAGCGAGGTCCCGACTGGCGCGGCTTTGCGTCCGGCGGCACCAAGCTGCTCTTTGCACTCGGCGACCTGTCGTCGTTGCGCCTGTGCGTCACCGAGGCCGCGATCGACGCGATGAGTCTCGGCGCGCTCGAGGGGTTGCGGCCCGACACGCTCTATCTCAGCACCGGCGGCGGCTGGTCGCCCGCCACGACCGAGATGCTGTTCGCGTTGGCCAGGCATCCGGGCGCCGAAATCGTGGCAGCCAGCGACAACAACCGGCAGGGCGATATCTTTGCCGCGCGGCTCAAGGGACTCGCGGTCGATGCAGGGTCCGGCTTCGAGCGGCCGCGACCGGAGCGCGAGGATTGGAACGAGGATCTGAAGGCAAAAAGAAGAAAGAAGGATGGAAGCGAGGAGGAGAAGGACGGCTGCCGCATGCTCGCCGGCCGCCTCAAGGGTGAAGCTCCGCCCGGCTGACGCCGGCCCTTGACCCGGCCGGACGGAGAGGCGGCCGCGGGAAGGGGTCCGGAAGGGCTGAAGAAGATGGTGATGCCGACAGGGTGCGCCGCGCTCCAGCCCGAGACAGGCCTCAATGGAGCTCGCCATGACCTCTCTTCCACCCATCCGAAAAATCCATTTCGGCATCACCGACCGCCACCAGATGTTCAGACTCTTCGACCGCCATGCACAGCGGCCCAGCCGCTGGCAGAACGACGACAGCGCGCTCTACGCCGGCGAATGGTTCGAAATCGCCCGTGCCGAGCATGACTACATGCTTGAGATACTGCCGCCGCTCTGGATGCGCGGCGAAATGTTCGCCATGCGCGAATTCCTGACCGGCAGCATCACCAGCGTCTTCTACACGCTCAGCGTCAATGACGTAACGCGCTACTTTCACTCCTATTGCGATCTGTCCGATCCGCGCTCGGCCTATGAGATGCGCGACGCCATCGTCGAGCGTGAGCGCTGGCCGGTCAAGGCGATGACCCGCGACGAGCGCATCGAGCACATCTGGAGCGCCACCCATGATGATTATCGCGGCTATGCCGGGGCGGACTTCCGGCCCGAACATCGCGGCAAGCGTACCGTCATCGTCTACGGCAAGCCGGGCACCAGCTTCCAGCTGCTTGACCACCTGACCGATGCGCAGATCTCTGAGAAGCTGCCCGTTCATTTGCGTCACCTGCCGCTGCCTGAAGCCGCGTGAGGTCCGCCATGTTCACATTTCCGATCATGGCGGTGCGCAAGGTCATCGCGCGCGGCGAAGAGGATGCGGCCGCCAATGGCGGCTTCCGTAATCCCTATTATGGCACCCGCCCGGGCGAGGGCGGGAAGGCCGGCTTCTGGCTCGTCGGAGACGAAGGCGTCTACATCATGTCGAACGGCAAGCTTGCCGAAGGACAAAAGCCGATCGTCGTCTATTCGACCGAGTGCCACCCCAAAGGCAATCCCGACTGGTGGGATTACAAGCGCCGGCATTTCGGGGGCGATGACGGGATCGAGTTCATCGATTCCGACCTGCTGATCCCGAGCTTCAACCGCGATTTCGGGGCCACCCATCTCAGGATCCAGCTCACCGAGAACGACATCTCGTTCTCGCTGATCACGCGTTAAGAGCCCGGTTCCTCGAACCGGTCTCTTGGTCTTGTTTGGTCGGGAGATCGAACAGAAAAAGTCTGCAACTTTTTCTGTTCTCCCTCGAACGACTCTTTCAAATCCGCACGTTGTCACCGCGACCGGTTCTCCCGGTGGCGCGGCTCGGTGCGCCCGCACATCAGGAGAAACCAGGAAATGTCAGACCACGATCCGTTCACCCTCGACATGTTGGGAACTTCGCAGAACGCCCTGTCTTCCGGCCTGGGCTTCGGCGTCACGGCATTTGCCGAAAGGCCGGCGACCGAACCCGATGAGGACGTACCGCCGCCGGATTCATCAAGGCCGCCAGCGTCCGAAAAGCTCACTGATCAGCATGTCGGCAACGCGAACGAACGCGGCAGCAACTTCCATCTTTCCGGAAGCCGGGATCTGGCGAAGGGTTGGAAGGCCCGAGCACGCGACAATCTCGATGCAATCCTCCTTTCCACGTCGATCGCGGCCCAGGACCGGCCTGCAACAGCTGAGGAACAGGCGCGACTCATCCGGTTCACCGGCTTCGGCGCCACCGATCTTGCGAATACGATCTTCACCCGGCCGGGCGAGGACGGGTTTCGGAAGGGATGGGAAGACCTCGGTGAGAGACTGCAGGAATCCGTCAGCGAGGCCGACTGCGCCTCGCTCGCGCGCTGCACGCAATATGCCCATTTCACGCCGGAGTTCATCATCCGGGCGATCTGGAAAGGACTGCAGCGCCTCGGTTGGCGCGGCGGCCGCGTTCTCGAACCGGGGCTCGGGACGGGCCTGTTCCCGGCGCTGATGTCGGCGGGGCTTCGGGAGACCTCGCTCGTTACCGGCGTCGAGCTCGATCCGGTCACCGTGCGGATCGCCCGGCTTCTGCAGCCGGCTGCCCGCATCATCGAGGGCGATTTCGCGCGCACCGATCTGCCGGCACATTTCGATCTGGTGATCGGCAATCCGCCCTTTTCCGACCGGATCGTCCGCTCAGATCGCGCCTATCGATCGTTGGGCCTACGACTGCACGATTATTTCATCGCGAAGTCGATCGATCTCCTGAAACCCGGCGCGTTCGCCGCCTTCGTCACCTCGTCGGGCACGATGGATAAGGCGGACGCCACGGCGCGAGAGCACATCGCCAAATCCGCCGATCTCATTGCCGCGATCCGTCTGCCCGAAGGCAGCTTCCGGCAGGATGCCGGCACCGACGTTGTTGTCGACATCCTGTTTTTCCGCAAGCGCAAGGCGGGCGAGCCGCGGGGCGGTGCATCGTGGCTTGATCTCGCCGAGGTCATTCCCGCCACAGAGGATAGCGAAGCCATCCGGGTCAATCGCTGGTTCGCCGACCGTCCTGACCATGTCCTCGGCCGCCACGCGACCACCTCCGGCCCATTCGGCGAAACCTATACCTGCCTGGCCGGTGAGGGCGATCTCGAGGCCGACCTGGACGCCGCCATCCTCTCTCTTCCGGAAGCCATCTATGACGGCGAACCCGGAGAGATCGATGTCGATCTCGAGCTTGGTCCGATTGACGCTGATATCGGCAAACCGGACGAGGCACCTGTCCGTGAGGGCAGCTTCTTCTTCGACGCGTCGAGGGGGCTCATGCAGGTATTGGACGGTAAGCCCGCCCCCGTCACCGTCCGCAGGGGGCGGTCCGGGGATGGCCTTTCGGAAAAGCAGGTCCGGATCGTCAAGAAGCTGATCCCGGTCCGCGACGCGGTGCGCGCGGTCCTCAAGGCGCAGGAGACCGATCAACCGTGGCGGGACCTTCAGGTCGAGCTGCGGATCGCCTGGTCGAGCTTCGTCCGCGATTTCGGGCCGATTAATCACACCAAGGTGTCGATCTCGGAGAATGGCGAGTCGGGCGAATTCCGCCAGACGCATCGCCGCCCGAACCTGCAGCCCTTCCTCGACGATCCTGATTGCTGGCTGGTCGCTTCGATAGAGAATTATGATCTCGATACGGATACCGCCAAGCCCGGCCCGATCTTTTCCGAACGCGTGATCGCACCGCCTTCGCCGCCGGTAATCACGAATGCCGCCGACGCGCTCGCCGTCGTCCTTAACGAGCGCGGTCATGTCGACATCGATCATATCGCCGAGCTGTTACAAGAGGACCGGGACACGGTCGTCGAGGAGTTGGGCAGCGCGATCTATTGCGATTCGGCGGACGGAACCTGGCAGACATCCGACGCCTATCTCTCCGGCCCCGTGCGGGACAGGCTTGCAATCGCCGAGGCAGCCGCCGAACTCGATCCGGCTTACCGGCGTAATGTCGAGGCGCTTCAGGCCGTCCAGCCGGCCGATCTCAGCCCCTCCGACATCACCGCGCGGCTCGGTGCACCATGGATTCCGGCCAGCGATGTCGCCGACTTCGTCAAGGAGGCGATGGGGGTCGAGATCGCCATTCGCCATATGCCCGAACTCGCCTCCTGGACGGTAGATGCCCGCATGCTCGCCTACCGCGCCGAAGGCACCTCCGAATGGGGCACGAAGAGACGGCACGCCGGTGAACTGCTCGCCGACGCGCTCAACAGCCGTGTTCCGCAAATCTTCGACACGATCAGGGACGGCGACAGTGAGCGCCGGGTCCTCAATGTCGTCGACACCGAGGCGGCCAAGGAAAAGCTCACCAAGATTAAGATCGCCTTCCAGACCTGGGTCTGGTCCGATCCCGATCGCACCGACCGCCTGGCGCGGGTCTATAATGACCGCTTCAACAACATCGCACCCCGGTCCTTCAACGGGGATCATCTCCAGTTACCGGGCGCCTCAGGCGCCTTTGTTCTTTATGGTCACCAGAAGCGGGGCATCTGGCGCATCATATCGGCGGGCGCGACCTATCTCGCCCACGCCGTCGGCGCGGGCAAGACGATGACCATGGCTGCCGCGATCATGGAGCAGCGCCGCCTCGGGCTGATCTCGAAAGCCATGCTGGTCGTGCCCGGTCACTGCCTCGCGCAGGCCGCTCGCGAATTCCTGGCGCTCTATCCAACCGCGCGCATCCTTGTCGCTGACGAGACGAACTTCACCAAAGACAAGCGTCACCGGTTCCTGTCGCGCGCGGCGACGGCCACTTGGGACGCGATCATCATCACCCATTCGGCCTTCAAGTTCGTCGCCGTTCCCGCCGACTTCGAAAAGCAAATGATCGAGGATGAACTGACGCTCTACGAAGAGCTGCTGAACAAGGTCGAGAGTGACGACCGGGTATCGCGCAAGCGCCTGGAACGGCTGAAGGAAGGGCTGCGGGACCGGCTGGAATCGCTGGCGACCGTCAAGGACGACCTCCTGACCATTTCCGAGATCGGCGTCGATCAGATCATCGTCGACGAGGCGCAAGAGTTCCGCAAGCTCTCCTTTGCGACCAATATGTCGACGCTGAAAGGTGTCGATCCCAACGGCTCGCAGCGCGCCTGGGACCTCTATGTGAAATCGAGGTTCGTCGAGACGAAGAACCCCGGCCGTGCGCTCGTGCTCGCCTCGGGCACGCCGATCACCAACACGCTCGGCGAAATGTTCTCCGTCCAGCGCTTCCTTGGGCATTCGGCGCTGAAAGAACGCGGCCTGCACGAATTCGACGCCTGGGCCTCGACCTTCGGCGATGTGGCGACCGAGCTTGAACTGCAGCCGTCGGGCAAGTATAAACCCGTCTCGCGGTTCGCCACCTTCGTCAACGTGCCGGAACTGATCGCCATGTTCCGCTCCTTCGCCGACGTGGTGCTTCCCGAGGATCTGCGGCAATATGTGAAGGTTCCCGCCGTCTCCACTGGCAAGCGCCAGATCGTCACCGCGAAGCCGACCGAGGACTTCAAGCTCTATCAGCAGGTGCTCGAGGCGCGGATCAAGGCAATCGAGATGCGCGACGGTCCGGCCAAGCCCGGCGACGACATTCTTCTCTCCGTCATCACCGATGGCCGCCACGCGGCGATCGATCTTCGGCTTGTCGATCCCGACAGTGATAATGAGCCCGACAACAAGCTCAACAAGCTGATCGTCAATGCCTATCGCATCTGGCGTGAAACCGCCGGAAACACATATCTCGCCAAGGACGGCAAACCTTTCGAACTGCCCGGCGCAGCGCAGATGATCTTCTCCGATCTCGGCACGATCAGCGTCGAGAAAAGCAGAGGCTTTTCCGCCTATCGCTGGATCCGCGACGAACTCGTCCGCCGCGGTGTTCCGGCGTCGGAAATAGCCTTCATGCAGGATTACAAGAAGACGGAGGCCAAGCAGCGGCTCTTTGCCGACGTCAATGCCGGCAAGGTTCGCTTCCTGATCGGATCGTCGGAAACCATGGGCACCGGCGTCAATGCGCAATTGCGGCTGAAAGCGCTCCACCATCTCGACGTTCCCTGGCTGCCGTCCCAGATCGAGCAGCGCGAGGGCCGCATCGAGCGGCAGGGCAATCAGCATGACGAGACCGACATCTTCGCCTACGCCACGGAAGGCTCGATGGACGCGCAGATGTGGCAGAACAACGAGCGCAAGGCCCGATTCATCGCCGCCGCGCTGTCCGGCGACACGTCCGTGCGCCAGCTGGAAGACCTCGGCGAGGGGCAAGCCAACCAGTTCGCCATGGCTAAGGCGATCGCGTCGGGCGATCAGCGCCTGATGCAGAAGGCGGGCCTGGAAGCTGACATTGCTCGGCTTGAGCGATTGCGCGCCGCGCATCGCGACGATCTCTTCGCCGTCCGCCGGCAGATCCGCAACGCCGAGCGCGACATTGAATATGACACGCGGCGGATCGCTGACATCGGCAAGGACATCGCGCGCAGGGTTCTGACAGCGGGCGACGCCTTCGCCATGACCGTTGGCGGACAATCCTTCACCGATCGCAAGCTCGCAGGCCGCGCGTTGTTGAAGGAAGTCATGACCCTCGTGCATTTGAGGCTAGAGGACGAGACGACCATCGCGACAATTGGTGGTTTCGATCTGGTCTTTTCTGGCCAGCGCTTCGGCCAGGACGACTTCCAATATGACGTCGCACTCGAGCGGAACGCCGCGGAAACCGAAATCGATCTGGCGTTGACCGTCACACCGCTCGGCGCGGTGTCGCGCATCGAGCATGTGCTTGCCGGCTTCGAGGAAGAACGGTCGCAATACCGTTTCCGCCTCGATGACGCGAAGCGCCGTCTCGCCTCATACCAGTCGCGCCAGGGCGGGGAATTCGGTTTCGACGACGAGCTAGCCGAAAAACGACGGCAGCTTGAGACGATCGAGGCCGACCTGGCGAATGAGGTCTTGGGGGTGGGGAAGACAGTCGGGGAGGCGGCCTGAAGAAGAAAGGGGGAAGGGGACCGGTCGCAGATCGGGTGGGCCCGGTGACGCTTTCGCTCAACCGCGGACCTCGGCAGTCCCGGCCCGTCGTCCTTCGCAGGGCTGAAAGCCCCGCTTGTCCGGCCGGGCAGGGATGCTTGGCCGCAGTTGCACCGGCCCGCCCGCTCCGCGGTCCCGGGGATGTTTTCGAGAAGAAGACGAAAAAGGGAGCCGGCGCGGCGCCGGATCCACAATCGCGAACAAGGAGCTTCCCATGTATATCATCAAGATCGATCCGCGCGCGCTGAAGGACAATCCCGACGACGCCCGCCGCTCGAAATCCAACCCCCAGTCCGACGCGCTGATGCTGGCGACGATCAAGGCCGTCGGCATCATCCAGCCGCCTGTCGTTTCTCCTGAAGGCGATGGCGGCAACGGTTTTGTCATCCAGGCTGGTCATCGGCGCACGAAGCAGGCGATCGCCGCCGAGATCGAAGAGATCGAGGTCATCGTGACCGATGCGACCGACGATGGCGGCGCCATGCGCTCTATGGTCGAAAACATCGCCCGTGAGCCGCTCAACCCGGTCGATCAATGGCGCGCCATCGAGCGGCTGGTTGCGCTCGGCTGGACGGAAGAAGGGATCGCTTCGGCACTTGCGCTTTCGGTGCGCCAGATCAGGAAACTCCGGCTTCTCGCCAATGTGCTTCCCGCCATGCTCGACCAAATGGCCAAGGGCGACATGCCGGACGAGCGGCAGCTCAGGACAATCGCTGCCGCCTCGATCGACGAGCAGAGGCAAGTCTGGAAGGCGCACAAGCCCCAGAGACATGCAACCACCTCCTGGTGGTCGGTCGCGAATGGCCTTTCGAAGACGCGCATGTGTGCCCGCGACGCCAGTTTCGATGATGAACTGGCGCAGGCGTACGGCATTGCCTGGGTCGAGGATCTCTTCGCGCCCGCCGACGAGGACAGCCGTTACACGACCGATGTCGAGGCTTTTCTCGGCGCCCAGCAGGAGTGGATGAGCAACAACCTCCCCAAGAACGGCATCATCACCGAACTTAACGGCTGGAACGATCCCGAGCTGCCCAAGAAGGCCGAGCGCGTCTATGGCAAGCCGAAGAAGTCGGACTGCACAGCGATTTATCTCGACCGCGACGGCAAGGTGCAGTCCGTCGTCTACCGCATGCCTGAACCCCAACCGACGAAAGGAAAATCGGCAAAAGGCAAGGCCGAGGAGGGCGGTGCCTTAGCGCCGACGCAGCGTCCAGACGTCACCCAGAAGGGTCAGGACATGATCGGCGATTTTCGCACCGACGCGCTCCACGAAGCGCTCGCCCGCGCACCGATCGAGGACGACATGCTGATGGCGCTGCTCGTCATCGCCTTTGCCGGTCAGAACGTCCGCGTCGATACCGGATTGGGCAACACGGGTTCGTTGCGCAGCCAGATCGCTCCCCACGCCGCATCGCTCGTCGATGAGACCGGCAAGCTTTGCTTCGACATGGAGACGCTCCGGATCGCTGTCCGCTCGGTGCTGATCGAGGTACTGTCGTGCCGCCGCAACATGTCGAACAGCGGCATTGTCTCGCGGATCGCCGGCGCTCTAGTCGGAGCCGACAGCTTCCTGCCCAATATGGGGACCGAGGACTTCCTCCAGTGCCTGTCCCGCCAGGCGCTGGAGGCGGCATGCGCGGACACATCGGTCCTGCCGCGCAACAAGGTCCGCGACACCCGCGCCGCGCTCGTCGAGCATTTCAGGCAAGAGCGCTTCGTTCACACTTCCGCGCTTTTCGCGCCGGAGGCGGCCGAACTCGCCGACTGGAAGGCCCGCAACGAGATCTCCGCGGACGAAGACGCCGGAGATACCGAAGGCTCCGTAGACGAGCCGGAAACGGGCCACACCGACCCGGACGCCTTCTCCGAGGGTTTTCGTGAAGCCGCCGAATAGCGGCCCTTTTCTTCCGAACGCACATCACGCCGCCGCATCGTCCGGCGGCGCTTTCGTTTCCAATCCATCGAACAGGAGGACATCACCCATGTCCTGGCAACTGATCTACGACAATGGACCGCTCGGTGCGATCATCCGCTATTCCGACGGCACGCCCCGTCCACCCGAACGGCACCGCCGAAAGCTTCGGGCCTGGGAGCGCCACAACAACACGGGCCGGCTGGTAAAAAAACAGGCCGGTGGCGCCGTCGGCGAGACCACCATCCCCGCCAGCTTCACGCTTCACGAGGGGGATTTCGGCAGCAAGGCCGTCATCGTGCTCCGGGTTTTCAGGACGTTTTCGGTCGACAGCGCGCTCGCGTTCTCAATCACCGAGCGGCCCTCTGTTGGCTCGATCCTCGTGCTCGATCGTCCCGGTGATGCCGGCGAGCTGGTTCACGTCGCCCAAAACCAACAGGCGGCCGACGAATGGCTGTCGCGCCACGGCTATCCCAACGCCGTGCTGCACGAAGTGACCGCCGATGAGATCGCCGCCGATCGCGGCGAGGGGAGGGCGGCATGACCCTTCCACAAACGCAGCCAGATTCTACGGCGCCGCCGGAGGTACATTTCGCCACCAGCGCCGAAGGATTTCCCGTTGCACATCTCGGCGATACCGCTTTCGCCATGCCGGCCGGCCACGGCGAAACGCACTTTCTTGCCACAACCTGGCGCGTGCGCCGGCCGCTGGCGGTACTCGTTCGCAATGAATTCTATGGGCATGGTGAAGCGCTCGCCGGCGAAGAGGCGTTCCGCGCCAAGGTGCTCGAACCGGCCGGACACGCCGGTGAAAAACGTGCCCTCGGACGCCGCGAAATCCGCTCACATGCGAACATCTCATTGGGATCGTCCCAGGGTGCAACGGTCTTTGCCGAGGGTGTCGTCTGCCATTCGACTGCTCGCCATGGCGGCTTGCATCTCGCGGCCGACCGCAATGTGAAGGTCGACCGGCGGCTTCGCCGACCGGGCGGCTGGTACGAGGAAGAGCCCGAATGGGTGATCGTCGCGCTCACCTTTCGGCATTTGTTCACCAGCTTCGAGCGGCGGAGCGCCGAGCAGACCGTGAAAGACAGCTGGTCGGATGCCTGGGAAGCGATCTTTGGAACCGTGCGCTGGCCCGGCCAGTCCCATGAGAAGGACCGGCGCGCGTTCCACGCGCGGCACGCCGGCGACTGGATCGTGATTTCCGCCATCAGGTCGGAGCAGCGCGACGGATATGTCGAGGTCGTGGCAACCCTCGGCGGCCGGCGCGGACCAGAGGCTGAGAAACGGCGGTTCTTCGTTCCGTCCGCAGAATACGAGATCGGTCGTATAGGTTTCCTCGCCGATCCCGTCCGGCACGAAATCTCCGAAGGCCCGTTGAGCTTTGTTGGATGGGGGCGATGATGTCCGTCCCCTGGAAACTCATCGCCATGGCTTTCGGCTGGCGAGCCAGCTTCCGGCTCGAGGGCACCCATCCCCGCCTCGTCATCCATCACAGGCGCCACCCCGATCGGCTCGCCGGCGCCGACGCATGGAAATGCGCCGCTCTCATCTCGATCCGCGCGCCTGACTTCATCAATCCAAAAGGGAGACAAAGCTCGTGACCACCTTCCTCGTCGCCGTCCACCTCGTTGTCGATACGAATGGCTCCAATCCGCGAGCAGACATCGTTGCGGCGCTCGAGGCACACCTCGACCGCCCCGCGCAACCCGTGCCGGCTGCAGGCCGCATTCTCGACCGGGCCGTCGCCGGCGAAGGCTTGGCCGCGTCCATGGCCGCGGTCACCATCCCGTCCGATTATAGGCCCGGAACCTCACGGTTTCCGCAATGGTCCGCCGTAGGGCCGAAAAGAGCCGCGTCATGATGGCCGCCACGCTAACGAACTTGCTCTGCCGGATGGAAGCGGCACACCGGCAGACGAGGGCGCATCTCGAACGGATCGAACGTCAGATTTCGGCCAGGGCGGAACACATGACGACGATCGCCAAGACGAAGGCGAAAGCGCATCCGCGCGGGGGATCGCGCTGGACCCGATCCGATGACGCCATGTTCCCGCCTATGTCGACTAGCTCGGCTTCGAGCGGAGCGGTGAAATCGATGAGCTCAGCCGAAAGCTACCCGGCAGGAGCGCGCGATCCCAGCCGTGAGGGCGAAGACCACTGTCGATGAAACGAGCACCATAGCGGACTCGCAACCTCCATAGTGACGGCAGGGGCGTTTGCGGGGGGGCCACGGTCTTTTCTTTCAAATTGGGTGCCGGTGCAATGATGCTCCTGCCGGCCTCCCTTCGGTTCTGTCGCGGACGTAAACCGGCGGGCGGAGCCTTCAAGGCCGCTGGCGCGCCGCGGTGCGGCCGCACGCACCATTCTCGCCAAACCTGTCCCGCGCGGGTTGCGCAAGGGCAGAAAGCCCTGCTGGCCCGCAAGTCAGGTTCGCTCGCCTCGGTTCGCGCGGACCCTGAAGCCCTCCGTCTTTCCGCCGGTCTCTTTTGCCCGCGCCCGAAGGGAGGCCGGCAGAGGCTGGCTCGAACCTTCGGTCCAATCTTGAAGGAAAGGAACTCACATGACCAGCAACGCTCGTCCCTCTCGTCAATCGGGCAAGGTCGTCCAACTCCGCAAGGGCGCCTCCCTCGAAATGGTCCGGCTCGCCTGTCCCGACAGCGCGCAAGCTTTTCTCATCTCCGAAAGCTTCGGCCGTCCCGTCGTCGACAGCGACGGTATCCGCGATCTCCACCACAAGATCATCGTCGACACGGCCGAATCCCTGAGCGAAGGCCTCGGCGAACGAGCCATGCAGATCCACCTACAGCGCATCGTCGGTTCTTATGTCGGCTCCGCTCATGGCGCCGGCCAGTTCTATTCCCGAGCGGTCTCGGAAGCTCGAGACGCGACCGCGAAGTCGGCCAGCGATGCCCGCGACGATGATCTCGACGGTCCCGTCGGGTTCGACAGCAATGCCCAACGCAAGCGCGAGTTCGCTGCCGATATGGGCATTCAGGCCCATGCGCTCCGCTGCGCGGCCGAAGGTGTCGTGACGGCCTATGAAGAGGTCGTCGGCGAAGCCTGGAAGCCGTTCCAACGCCACGTCGACAATCCTGGGCAGACCGTCGATCGCAAGGCGGCCGAACTGCAGATGGCGGCTCTGGATTGAGCGGCCGGGGCGGAGTTCCGGCTCCGCCCCTTTCTTCGTTGCTTCGACGTCTCGATTTGGCAAAACAGCGTAAAATACCTATTTTACGTGAAGCGCTGGAGCCATGTGATGAAGCAATACGCCTTTTTCCGATATGAACCGCTCCTCGGGTGAAATCCTCGAGGCGGCGATGATCGAGCCGGTCGTGCTCACCAAGCACGGCAAGGAAAGCAATATGTTCTCTCTGCCCGCATTCATCACCGCATGCGCGGCGAGCCGAGCCCGACGAAGTCCTATTTGCTTCATGAAGCCGACGATATTCATGAGGAGCTTATGGCGGGAATAGACGCCATTCTCGACCCTGACAAGACCGATGTTTGAATAGGGCACATCTCCGATTCCATTATCTCTGGCATCGCGAAGCGCAAAAGGGCGAGGAATGCGGTCGGTAGCCCCGCTCTGTCTGCATCGTCATAACCCCGCCGGGCAGTCCGGATGTGGTGTTTCTCTTTCCCTTCACCTCGAAAGAGCTTGTTGCAGGTTAGCTGGCCCTGAGCGTACCGAATGCCGGCTCATTGGTTTTGCCGCGCCGTGCTGGATATTTCTCGACCAATACAATCGCGTCGAGATGGACAAGGACTACAATTTCGTTTCCACCAAGCCGATCGGTTCCGTGAGAGCCGCATTTCTGCGTGAGATTGCCGTAGCCATCAAGCAGGCGGCGCGAAGCGTCGACATTCGGGCCGTCAAACTGATCTGACCGCTCGCCGGCGTCGGATAAGCTTGACTCTTCACATTCTGAGATAACGCCGGTTGGGCGGGAGAATGTCATGCTGATCCAGCCTGCGCGACCAATTCTGCACGTCACTCGGCTCCATCTTGGGAGCGGGCCAATCCCGCTCTCTTGTGATGGCGTCCTGGCATTCTCCCGGAACTACCACGATCAACCCGTAAAGGGTCCGCTAGCCAAGCTGCGGCCGCACCGGCTTCGCCGTTGCGGTGAGCGCGCCCGGGTGCCTGCCTTTTGAGGAGCCATCGAGCGGGATTGGCCCGCTCCCAAGATGGAGCCCCCAGATGCCGCACAACCTCGAACTCGCCCAGAAGCACGCCTGGAGCCTCGCGCGCACCCTGATGACCACCGTCATCCTCTTCAAGTCCCACGACGAATACGGCGTCCTACCGGCCGACGAGATTGAAGACGGGGAAGTCACGCCGCTCTTTGAGTACGATCCTTTCGCCGGTGCGCGTTCGGTTCACTGAACCGGCCTCGCCCTTGATGCGGCCCGCATCCGCGGTACGCCGCGCCGGGCGGAGCGCCCTGGCGCCCGCCAAGCCCCCCTCATGCCCGCGCCTCGAATGCGTATCGAACCGATGAGAGACAGTGTGTGGGTTTTGCCGCTCCACGCCCCCGTCCTGGACGACGCTCCTGCCGGGTCCGGTGTCGCGCGCAACGGCTTCGCCGTCCTTCACTGACGTTCCGGCCCGTAGCGGGTGCGCCCGCCTCCTGATCCCCCGGCTGAAGGATCGCCATGACGGGGCCGCGATCGGCGCGGCCTCCAGAATGGAGGTTCACGAAAATGAGCAGGAAAGACAAGCAGTCCCGCGTCGACCTTTACGCGAAGATCACCGACCGTATCGTCGCGGACCTGGATAAGGGTGTGCGCCCGTGGGTGAAGCCATGGAGTGTGGGCAATGGAACGGGCCGCACCACGCGCCCGCTACGCCACAACGGCCTGCCGTACCAGGGCATCAATACACTGCTGCTGTGGTCGGAAACGGTGGCCCGGGGTTTCGTGTCGCCGATCTGGATGACGTTCAAGCAATCCGTCGAGCTTGGCGGTCACATCCGCAAGGGCGAAACGGGCACGACGGTCGTCTATGCCAACCGCTTTACGCGCACCGAGGTTGACGCGCAGGGCGATGAAGTCGAGCGCGGCATCCCGTTTCTGAAGGCATATACGGTCTTTTGTGCCGACCAGATCGAGGGTCTGCCCGCACAGTATTATGCGATGCCTGACCCTGTCGCCAATCCTGTCCAGCGCATCGAGCATGCCGACCGCTTCTTCGACAACACCGGAGCGGTCGTTCGCTATGGCGGGGACAAGGCCTATTACGCGCCTTCGTCCGACCATGTGCAGCTGCCGTCACCGGAATCCTTTCGAGACGCGGCTTCTTTTGTCGCCGTCAGGGCGCACGAAACCCTGCATTGGACAGCCGCTCCCCACCGGCTGAACAGGGATCTCAGCCGCTACCACAAGGACGCTACGGATCGCGCGCGCGAAGAATTGCTCGTGGAGCTCGGAGCCGCCATGCTCTGCGCTGACCTCGACATTGTTCCCGAGCTCGAGCCGAGGCTTGATCACGCTGCCTATATCCAGAGTTGGATCGATATTCTTGGCTCTGACAAGCGGGCCATCTTCCAGTCCGCGGCCCATGCGCAGCGCGCGGTCAATTATCTCCACGACCTCCAGCCGCAGGCGGAAGAATTGGGGAGGGCGGTCTGATGCTACACGCTCCGACCGCAGGACGGTCGCGTCACCGAGTGTCAGAAATGGGGTTTTGTCAGCTGCTATGTCCATGGCCAGAGTCGCCTTGCCGGACTGCCGCGGTCCCGAGATGAGAACCACAAGGGTGTCGGACAGCGCTCCCTCTATCCTGGTTTTTGCGAATCTGGGATACATTCGAGAGCCAACTTTCTTCGACCGATTGAAATCAAAAGCCCAGCAGATAGAAAGCTAAAGTTCCGTCGACTGAAAGCGACTGCACCTCCGCCGCAGGGTTGAAAGCGACTGGTCGTCCTTTGCACCCGTCCTGGTTACCGCTGTCGAACCTCGATTTGTATTTCGATCACACCTCGCTAGAGCGCCGTTGGCAATGGGTTGTCCGGCCGCGCTGTTCCGGCAATGATCATTCCGTTTCCGCGAGAGTCGCGCCCATCCGCGTCCTCGATGTGACTGGTCTGACCGAAGACCGATCCCGCTCTGGCGGGCTCTCGATCTTGTCCCAGCAACGACCGTCGCGACTTTCTTCCCCTGGCGGCTGCACCGCCATTCCTCGCGGACAAGAAAGTCCCTCCCGGCCGTCTTCCACTCTCGTTCCAGCCCCTTGCGGGGTGCAGGCCGATCGCCCCCGGTCTGTCGACCGTCATCGAGGTCGCGATGGACGCGGCCCGGCAAACATAGGAATGAGACACATGGCTACCATCGGCACCTTCACCTCCACGAGCAACGGCTTTACCGGCGCTATCAAGACCCTCAACCTCAACGTCAAGGCCAAGTTGGTCCGCGTCGAGAACCCCTCCGACAAGGGCCCGCACTTCCGCATCTTGGCAGGCGCCAATGTCGAGTTGGGCGCTGCCTGGCAGAAGACCTCTAGCGAGGGCCGCGACTACCTCTCGGTCAAGCTGGACGATCCGAGCTTCTCCGCCCCGATCTACGCCACCCTGATCGAGGTGGAGGGCGAAGAGAGCCTGCAATTGATCTGGTCCCGGCCGAACCGGGACTGATCGCGATATGGAAGGTCTCGCCGATCGGGCGGGACCTTCCCCACCTCCTCGACCTATTCGGGTTTGACCGGTTTCGATCAATCGGCAAGCATGTCGCGATATCCGCGCCTCCGCTTCACGCGTTCCAGACGGCTCATCGCCACGTCGGCATCGGATGCCGCGTCGAAGGTCTCCACCATCATCTGGCCGCGGTATCCGATCCGGCCCCACTCGCGCACAATCGAGGTTCCGCCAAAGAGGGTGGGCTGGACAGTGAGGCTATAGAAGCGACGCATGTTCCGGGCCGGATCGATGCGCCGAAGATGAATGGACCTGTGAGCGGAATGCGTCATGGCCGAAGTTTCACCTCGCTCGGCCGCTGGGTCCAACAAATTTCTTGAATCAATGGCGCCCCGGTGATTCAAAAAGCTGATGGTTGGAGGGACCGTCACGAAGGTACCGAGAACCCTCAACCACGTCTTGCTCGAGAACTACACTTCTTGCCCTGTGACCAAGAGGCCAAGATCAAAGCCTTTATCGAACACCACAACCACCAGTGATACCACAGAAGCCTGACCAAGATGATCTCGGGTAGACGCCTATTTCAGCGGACCACAAACCATCATCGAAATCCGCGAAAGGACCAAACGACAAACAATTCAGTATCTGCCCTTGCAACACAGCAAAATCGCCGCGTAACATCAACCTATAGACAAGGTCGACACTCCGCTCATCGTCGCTCCAAATTGCGCCAAATGTTCTAACGACGAACAATGGCAAGCGGCCATGCCACCATTTGGCGGCACATACAGGAGTCCGGGACCGCCCCGGTTTTCCACCCCGCGAGGGGCGGAGCGAAGCGGAGGCCTGAACGCGCTCTCCACATAGCGCCGAAGAGAAGGCCGGAGCTTGTGGTAAACGGGGGCGAGTCGGCTTGCGCTTAGGACATCGCCGCTTATGCACTCGCCTGAAAGCTGTTTGTCTCGACGAGTGCTGCGAGTTCGGGCCGCCGGAAATATATCGCACGACCGCACCGAAGAGGTGGATTGCCGCTGGTGAGTACAATTTGCTCGTCGGAACGCATCTGCATGACTTCGTGCGGCTGAATGAGCGGACGCTGAGAGAGCTGTTTTGACCGTGTTCGCGAATATCCGGAGCCGCGCGAGGTGCGGCTGACTTGGTTGACCTCGACGGTGGTCTGGCCGCAACGGTCGGAAATGTATTTCGCGGTTTCGGGATCGTTGATCGCGGCGAATGATACCCAGGATGCGGATTCGAACCACTTGCTGGTCGCGTCGCGGCCGCCGAAGGCCTCGCGCATCTGGCCGAGGGACTGGAACAGCATCAGGAGGGTGATACCGTATTTGCGGCCAGCGTCCCGGGCGGTTTCGACTACGCGCATGTAACCCAGGCGGGCGGCCTCATCGAGAAGGAAGAGGGCGCGCTCCTTAAGGTCACCGTTGCGGTTGTAAACGGCTTTGAGGAATGCGCCGATGATGACGCGCGCGAGGCCGGGATGGTTTTCCAAGGTCGAGAGGTCGACGTTTATGAACACCGTCATCCGGCCATTGGCGATGTCGTCGGTCAAAAAAGTGTTGCCCGACACCATGGCGGCATAGCTGTCATAAGACAGCCAATGGGTTTCCTTGGCGGCAGTCGCGTAAACGCCTGAAAAGGTCTGCGGCGTCATGTTAATGAAAGGGGCAATGACCTCCTTGACGAAGCGCGACGTCGATCGCTCGTAAAGCTCGGCGAGTTTTTCCTTCAAGGTCTCTTCCGGCTCGGCCAGGCGAGCACGAACGACGCGCAGCGATCGTTCGCTCACCGTGTCGCCAGGATCCGACAACATCACATCGGCGATGACGCCGGTGATGAGCTGTTCGGCGGAGATGCGGAAGAAGTCATCGGAGCCGGACGTGACACGCGGTTTTTCCGACATGAGCCATGCCGCGACCGAGGCAATGTCTTCTTCGGGCGAATTGCCGAACCTGCCGATCCAGTCGAGCACGTTAAACCCAACGTTGGGTCTCCTTGGATCGAGGATCAGAACGTCCTGCCCATGCGCTTCGCGATGTTCGGCCACCATGGGAGCAATCTCGGTCGAGGGGTCGAGGACGATCATCGAGCCCTTGAACTTGAGCGCGGTCGGGATCACGACGGATGTCGTCTTGTAGCCGCCGGAGCCGGCAAAAGCGATCCCGTGGGTCGAGCCGAAGCCGCAATCGAAACAGACCAGGGGTACGTTCCCGCCCTTGCCCCAGGTCTCCTTGCGGCGCGAATCGAAATTGACGGTCGATACGGAATCGAGATCGACACGGTAGCGTTCACCGACGACGATACCGCCGCTCTCGGGAAAGAGGCGGACGGTCGTCGTCTTGTCCATCCATTCGCTATCGCCATGGATGGCCCGCCGGCCCGTCAGCCGTTTCGGACCGGTCGCACCGAAAGCGGCATTTCCCTTGAGTGCAACCTTGAGGCCGAACATTCCGGCTCCGAAGGCAATGGCCGCGCCTCCGAGGGAATAAAGATCGAGGTAGTCGATGGCCGATCCGCTTTGGACCTGTGCGGCGAAGCCGGACACGCGCGCAGCCTCCGAAACGATCGCGAGTGCGAGCGCACCAAGTCCTCCGATGAGGACGCCTTGACCCGCGAACTGGATGACAAGCGATCCTTGCGCAGCGAACAGAAATGTGACGCCGATCACGGCCGCCATGGCATAGGGAAGGGCGAGCCCGAGCCGTCCGAGCGTCTGGTATGACCAGGGCGTCGTACCGAATGATGCGAGCCAGGTTTCACTGCCTCTAAGCGCCAGAACCGCTCCGATCATTAGCGCCGCCGGGACGATCAGCAGCGCCAGCCTCTTTGCTGTCATTGTTGAACTCTGCCTTTCCAATGGCCATCAGGCGTGTCCGTTCGGCCCCGTCGTTGATGCGACAAGCCGCATCAACGAGTGCACCGAGGATCAGGGCCCGGTCTTCGTGCCGAAGCCCAGCCTTGACGACAAGGCCGCCGAGCTGGATTTTCTCTCGTGCATCCTTTTTCCGCGCGTTTGTTTGCGATGCCTGATAGCGCCGCTCATGCATCAGAACGGCTCGTTTGAGCACCAGAAGCCCGGTCGCCCGTGGGCGTTTCGGCCTGCTTCTGAAATCGCACGGTGAGTTCTTTAAACCCCTTCAGAATCGCCGCGTCGTCGACACTGACATCGCCCAATCCCGCCTTCATCGCCAGCCGGCCGATGCGCTCGGCCTCTTTCGCTTCTGCGAGTTTCAGCTGCTCCTGAAGCCGTTCGATCTCTTCGCGGATGCCTGACGAGGAACGTCTCATATGCGGTGTGTCTCCTGTTTCGAAAAGCGTAGTTCTTCGCCTGGACACTGCCCGATTGGAAGCATGGCGCGCACCTGTGGAAATCCACAGTAGGCGCAGACCGATGAGGTCTGCGACAAATCCCGCCATTCGAAGAATGGTCCAAGGGCGCGCTTATACGTCGCTTCGCGACGTGCGCCGGGAGGCTTGATTGCCGTGTTCGCCTTTCCACCCCCGCCAGCTTGAGGGCGCTTCTGCGCCGGGCGAGGGCTAATGGCGATCTACCACCTTGAAAGCCAAGTCATCAGCCGAGGCGAGGGCCGCAGCGCTGTGGCCGCCGCTGCCTACCGGCACGCCGCCCGTATGGAGTTTGAGCGAGAGGACCGCGTTGCGGACTTTTCGAACAAGAAGAATGTCGCCTATTCGGAGTTCATGGCCCCAGAGGATGCGCCAGAGTGGTTGCACTCGATGATGGAGGGCCGCAGCGCCGTCGAGGTTTCAGAGGCGTTCTGGAACATGGTCGAAGATTTCGAGACGCGGCGTGACGCGCAGCTCTCGAAAGAGTTCGTCCTGGCGCTGCCGAAGGAGCTGACCAAGGATCAGAACATTGAGCTGGTGCGCGACTTCATTGGGCAGCAGATGTTGCTCCGGGGAATGGTGGCCGATTGGGTCTATCACGATGTCGAAGCTAATCCGCACGTTCATATCATGACGACCTTGCGCCCGCTCACCCAAGAGGGTTTCGGAGCGAAGAAGGTGCCGGTTCTCGACAATTACGGGAACCCTCAGCGCGGCAAGAACGGCAAGATTCAATACCGGCTGTGGGCCGGTGATCGTGGAACCCTCAACGAGATGCGCGCGGCCTGGGCTCAGGTTCAGAATGTCCATCTTGCCCAACACGGCATCGATGCGCGCGTCGATCACCGCTCCTATGCCGAGCAGGGCATCGACCTTACGCCACAGGGAAAGATTGGCATTCGGACGCGGAACATTGCCAAGGAGGCGCTGGCGCAAGGTCGCGAAGTCGACCTTGATCGCATGGCGCTTCATGAGGATTTGCGTCGGGATAATGCCGCCCGGATCGCCCGCCGACCGGGGATCGTGATTGATGCCCTATCGCGGGAAAAGAGCGTCTTTGACGAGCGCGATATCGCCAAGCATCTGCATCGCTGGATTGATGATGGTCAGCAGTTTCAGAACCTGTTGGCGCAGATCATGGCAAGCCCGGAGCTTGTCATGCTCGCCAGCGAGGGCGTCGATTTTGAGACCGGCGAAGTGCGGCCGGCACAATTCGCCACGCGGGAGATGGTGCGGATCGAGGACGCCATGTCCCGGCAGGCGGTGCATCTTTCGACGCATGGTGCGTTCGGCGCCGAGGTCCATATCCGCAACGAGGTTCTGGCAAATCATCGCCAGCTTTCCGATGAGCAGCGCAACGCCATCGAGCTTGCAACCGGCAATGAACGGCTCGCGCTGGTCGTCGGTCGCGCCGGTGCAGGCAAAACAACGATGATGAAAGCGGCGCGGGAAATTTGGGAAGCATTCGGCTATCGCGTCGTGGGTGGCGCGCTGGCCGGTAAGGCCGCCGAGGGGCTTCAAAAGGAGGCCGGCATTGAAAGCCGAACGCTCGCGTCCTGGGCGCTCCAATGGGAGCAGGGCCGCTTGAAGCTGGACGACAAGACCGTCTTCGTCATGGACGAAGCGGGCATGGTGTCCTCGCGCCAGATGGCCAATTTCATATCGGCCGCAGCTCATGCCGGAGCAAAGATCGTTCTGGTTGGCGATGCCGACCAGCTTCAACCGATCGAGGCGGGCGGAGCGTTCCGAGCCCTGTCCGAACAGATCGGTTTTGCCGAGCTTTCGACCATCTACCGCCAGCGTGAGCAGTGGATGCGCGATGCGTCCATGGCCCTGGCACGAGGCAATGTGAGCGATGCTTTGGCGGCCTATCAGGAGAAGGGACATATCATCGAGAAGGCCACCAAGGACGAGGCTATTGCGTCCATGGTGGGCGATTGGGTTGCCGATTACGATCCGAACCGCACCACCCTCATGATGGCTTTCATGCACAGGGACGTGGCGGCGCTCAATGCGCTCGCCCGCGAAGGCTTGCGCGCGAAAGGGCTGATCGAGGAAGGCCATGCGTTCCGAACGGCCAGTGGCGTGCGCAATTTCGCAGCCGGCGACCAGATCGTGTTCCTGGAAAACGAAGGTTCGCTTGGCGTTATGAACGGCATGATCGGCCGTGTCGTCGAGGCCGAGCGCGGCAAGATCATTGCCGAGGTTGGCGACCCACAGAGTGGGGACCCACGTAGTGGGGAAGGGACGCGCCGCGTCACGATCGAGCAGCATATCTATTCCAAGATCGATCACGGCTACGCCACCACGATCCACAAGAGCCAGGGCGTTACCATCGACAAGGTGAAGGTCCTGGCGTCATCCATGTTCGATCGTCACCTGACCTATGTGGCGCTCACCCGGCACCGTGACGAGGTTCAGCTTTATGCAGGTGCCGACGAGTTCAAACGTTCGGTCCGCGTCGATCATGCTGCTGGTGTTACCGGCCAGATGATCGACGCAGGGGAGGCTAAGTTCCACGATGCGGAGGACGCCAGGCCGACGCCCTATGTCGATTTGCGCGACCTGGCCGGGATCACACATCGGCTTTGGGGCGTGAGCTTGCCGGAGGCGACTGGCAATGCCAATGCCCGGATTGGTGACACGATCACGCTGCGCCAGGACGGCACGGAAGAGGTTACGGTTCGAGTTGCCGTCGTGGACGAAGCAACCGGCGAGAAGCGTTTCGAGGAACGTCTTGCCGAGCGCAATGTCTGGACCGCCAATGTCATTGAGGCGGGCGACCCGGCGCTTGCTGCCGTGGGCGCCGAGATCCTGTTCCGCCGCCCCGGCAAAGTCGACCATGCGCAGGGTGTCACCGGCGAGCTGGTCGAAAAGGGCGAGGCGGGGTTCGGTGACGATCCCGATGCCAAGCCCACCCCTTATGCCGATGTGAAAACCCCCGATGGTGTCATTCACCGGCTTTGGGGCGTGGCACTTCCGCAGGCCATAGCGAGGGCAGGGGCCGAGACAGGCGACACGGTTTCGCTTCGCCGCAGTGGTACGGAGGAAGTGACTGTAAAGGTTCCGGTCAAGGATGCCGCGACCGGGGCGACACGGCTCGAGGAACGTCTTGTGGAGCGCAATGTGTGGGAAGCGATCCGGCTGGAAACAGTTGCAGATCGCGCCGCCCGCCTTGCGAGAGAGCCTGAAAAGTCAGCTTTGTTTGGCCAGCTCGTCGCGCGCATGTCGCGTTCGGCCGCCAAATCCACGACGCTCGATTTCGTCGGCTCGAAACTCTACGGCCAGGCCGTGGCCTATGCGACCCGTCGCGGGATGCATGGCGCTCGCGTCATGAAGGCCGCGGCCGTCAATCAAACCCGCTGGCTGGCACGTCAGCGTGACCGCCTCGCCGCCGCCAGTCGCAAGCTTGCGGCCTTTGTCGAGCGGTTTGGCCGTGACCGCACAATTGTCGCGCAGGCAATGCCTGCACCCTCACAGCCATGGTTGCGCGGCCGCGCGACGTGGCGACTTTCGATCCCCCAAGCCGCGGAGGCAAAGATGCAGTCAGATGCTCAACTCACCGTCCACTGGACGCAGATTCAGGACCGCATGAACAACGTCTATGAGAAGCCGCAGGAGGCCATCGCCTCGATGGGGCTCGAAAAAGCCCTGCAGGGCGACCGGGCGGCGGCCGAGGCGATCAGCAATCAGCTTGGCCGTGATCCAGAAGCCTATGGCCCGTTGCGCGGCAAAGCCGGCCTGTTTGCATCGAGCGCCGCCAAGGCCGAGCGGGATCGTGCCATCAACAACGTGCCGGCGCTTCGTGATCAGATCGGCAACTATGTCCGGTTGCGCGCCGAGATTGCGGACCTTCGCACGGTCGAGCTTTCGCGTGAGCGGGATCTTCAGCGCATCGACGTCCCGGCAATTTCGTCGGCAGGGAACGGTGTCTTGGAGCGTGTGCGAGACGCGATCGACCGCAACGATATCGATTCCGGCATGGCCTACGCCCTGGCCGACAAGATGGTCAAAGGGGAGATCGACCGGCTCAACACGTCCCTGGACGAAAAGTTCGGCAAGCGCGCCTTCGCATCGAAAGAGCCGAGTGGACCAGCCTTTGAGGCGGCGGCGTCGAAGGTGACCGAAGGCGACCGGGCGAAGCTGGCAGCGGCATGGCCCCTGTTCCATGCCAGCCAGCAGATCGCGGCCCATGAGCAGAAGCAGGCCCGACAGCAAGCCCGGGCGCAGACGCAAACCCGCGATCAGGGGATGACGCGATGACCAGCCGGCGCGCTGCTATCGCCGTCATCGGCGTCGTCGTTCTCGGTTCTATGGCGGCCGCCTTCGCCTTTGGGGGCTATCGCGTCAATTTCACGCCCAGCTACGCCTACGGCTTGTGGCGTATTGAGCCGCTGGACCGCGAGGTGAGGGTAGGGGACCGAATATTTATCTGCCCGCCACCGGGCGCGGCGGCCGAGCTGGCGCTTGAACGCGGATATCTGCCGCGCGGCCTATGCCCTTCGGGATCTGGACCGCTCATCAAAACCGTGGTCGCCCTTTCCGGACAAACGGTCGAGGTTGACGGCCAGGTCATCATTGACGGCACGCCGCTTCCACACTCCGCCGTCCTCGAGGCAGATGCCGAGGGGCGGGCAATGCCGGTTCATGGCGGCGGGACCGTGGAAACGGGCGCGCTTTTTGTTCACTCAGATTTTGTCGGTTCCTATGACTCACGCTATTTCGGGCCGCTCCCGGCCGAGGGGACACTTGGGCTTGCCCGCGAAGTTTTCACCTTCGCCCCGTAGCATCGCGCTTTCGGCCGCATTCATTGCGGGCGGGATCTTCACCGGAGCCGTCGGGTGGAGCGGTCATACACTCGCCCTTGCTGCCGGCGTTCTTTTCCCGGCGCTTTGGGCCTTCGCACCGTCGCGCGCCGTTGCCGCGCTTGTCGCTCTTGCCCATTTCCTCGCCGCATCGCGCGGCCTGCCCGAAGGCGTCGCGATCTTCTACGGTTCGGATATGGGGATGGGCCTTGTGCTTTGGCTGTTGGCCTCACTCATGTTTGTTGCGGTTCACACCATTGTCTGGACTCGAAAGGCAGGGTGGCAGCGCCCCATTCGCTACGCGATAGCCACGATCCTCATGAGCTTGCCACCATTCGGCATAGCCGGATGGGCGAGCCCGATCACGGCGGCCGGCGTCTTGTTTCCCGGCTGGGGCTGGTTCGGCCTTGCAGCGACAGCGACTGGCCTTCTCATCATGACGACGAGATTATGGCCGATCGCCGCGCTCGCCCTGGGAGGAGCGTTCGCATGGTCCGCCGCAAGCTGGACCCTGCCGACAGTGCCGGAAGGCTGGCAAGGGATCGATACGAGCTTCCAGTTCAGTGAAGCGGGCCAGTACGCCGACTATGCGCAGCACATGGCGACCATCGCCATGGTGAAGGAGGCCGCAGGGCAGGGGGCAAGCGTTGTTGTTTTGCCCGAAAGCGCATTCGGAATCTGGACCGCGACTACCGAGCGCCTGTGGACCCGCGAGTTGGCCGGAACCGATGTGATGATCAATGGCGGTGCAATTGTCATCGACCACTCCGGCTACGATAACGTCATGGTGCAAGTGTCCGGAGAGGGCAGCGAGGTCATCTATTATGAGCGAATGCCTGTGCCGATCTCCATGTGGCAGCCTTGGACTACAGGGGGGGCGAATGCGCATTTCTTCGCCAATCCGGTCGTTGACTTTGCCGGCGTTTCGATAGCGCCGCTCATCTGCTACGAACAACTCGTTATCTGGCCGATCCTGCAATCCATGCTGTTTGGCCCGGAGGTCATCGTTGCGACGGGGAACGGCTGGTGGACGGGTGATACCAACATCGTCGCCATTCAGAAGGCGAGCGCCGAGGCGTGGGCCGCGCTTTTCGGCGTGCCACTGGTAATGGCTTTCAACCATTAAGGAGGGCCCGATGATCGATCCTGAATTGATCCAGCTCTGTGCTGATCCCCGGCTTGAGGTCGAAATTGTTCAGCAGTTCGTTTCCGAAATGAACGCTTCCGACCATCTGACCATCCATGTTTCCCAAGGCAAGCGCACAATCCTCGTACCCAAGCCCGAGACGATCGAGCAGGCCGTTGAGACGACGCGGGAGTGGGTAGGGCAGGCGAATGTGCGCGTCGGGGTAACGCAATACCCAGCCGGTTTGGGTGTGACTGATCCGAGCCAGATCAGCCATGAGCTGTTCGACAGTTGCGAAAACCTGCGCATGGGCACCGAGCTTTTCGACAAGGTGCTGCGCGTGGTGACGCAATGGTATGGCGGTCCGGCTGAACCGGCCTTTGAGGACGCAATCTATGCCTATCGCACCGGCTGGTTCGAGGGCGAACGCATCTTCTATGCCGAAGATCCGGAAGTCGAGGTCATGGCGCCCGAGCGCTCGACGGCGCAGGCGGAACCCGGAACCGGCGATGCCGCCCAGGCTGAGGCCGAGGCGGGGCCGTCGGAGCCGCCCTTTAGCTATCAGGACCCCAACTCCGCTTCTATCCGAATTGATCTATCCGGCATCCGTGTCCACAATCAGGAGCCTCCCTCGAGCCAATGAACAGCCATATCATCGTCACCATCTTGCTCTGCACCTTCAATGCAAACCGGCTGAAAACCGGATTTGGGATGGCGATCCAATCCGGCGTGACCTGACCCGCGAAGTAGCCCTGCGCTTCATACACTTGGCCGATGACTGGATTGCCGACTGCCGCGGTCGCAGCAGAGTTTGCCACACGGTTTCCATGCGCGGATTGCGGTTGAACCTTCACCAAATCAGACAGGTTTGCCGCTTCAGCGGTCGACTAAAAGCGGACGTCGGACGCGCGCTACCAAGCGGCAATTCACGGCGAAAAGAGGTAGCCTCCTCCATAGGTCTTGCCAATTGCGCCGAAGCACGGTCCCAAAAATCTTCATGAAAGGGAGTGGAGCCAACGAGAAACATGACATTCACAAGTGTTGCGTTGCGCTTGTGCAGAATGAATACAGCAGGAGTGCCCGCAAAAGCGTCGCCTTTCAATCGATGGGGCTCCCGCTACACCTTGATGGCGGCAGCTGTGACGTACATGAACGCCACGCCGACCAGAAAGCCCGACAGGACCGGCGGCGATAACCAGGATGGCCCCCGGCCCCCGCTGCTGCGCAGGAAAAAGGCGCTCACTTCGACGATCACTTGGAGAATGGCACCGGCCCCAACCCCCAGGGCGAGGGCTGACCATTGGGAGCCGTAGGCGAGGCTGCCGATCCACATGCCAAAAACCGCAGGTGCACCAGCGACCAATGTAAGGGCACCGAAGGCCCAAAGCGGTGGCTTTTGTCGAACGATGGGAGCGGCAATGCCGATACCCTCGGTGACATTGTGAATGGCGAAACCGAGAACGAGGAAGGTCCCGAGACCTGCAGAGCCAGCGGCGAAGGCTGCGCCAATGGCGAGGCCCTCTCCAAAATTGTGCAGGCCGATCCCGAAGGCGATGTAAAATGCCAAAGCCAGCCCTTCGGGCCGCCCGCCGCGGCGGCTGATACCCATGAGAATCAGGAACGTCGCCAGAGCCGCGAGGATGACCATTGCCGGCCCCTGGAAAAGAGGCGCCGACTCGGCAGCCAACTCCAACGCCTCGAGGGTCATGTCGACGAGCAGGAAGGCGAGTAAGCCCACTGTGAGGGCCAGCACGAAACCCATGCCTGACGTGCCCATGTTGCGCATGGCCGGATAGAACATCAAACCGATGGCGACAGGCAAAATACCGACGATCGCACCGACCACGGCCTGCTGGAGGAGTTGTCTTTGGGTGGCAACCGGCGTGTGCACCGCGACGGCGATTTCGTGCTCGAAGGTAGCGCCGGTATTGGTCATCAGTTTGACACGGTGCGCTTCGCCCAGCACCCAGGGATAGGGAATGTCTATCCATGCGGTCGATCCGCGCGCCAGCGGGCCGGAGGGGGTCATGGCGAAATCCCAATAGGCGTCGTCTACCTGGACCTGCGCGACCGTCATGTCCTCGGAGCCGCCGGCACGGACCTGGACCTGGATGCCACCGTCATTCAGGACCGTCCTCTCAAAGGTGATCGCTTCGACCGGAGGGGCGCCATTGTTGAAGCTTCGAAGCGGGTCTGCCGCAGCAACCCAGATAATGGCAATGGCCAGCACCAGCAGGGGCGCCAGCAGCCAGAAAAACCGGCGCAGGCCGGACGAGGCGTTGGACGATTGTGCAAGCTCGGTCATATCAGGCCTCCACGATGTCGAACATGCCCATCCACCCCAGCTCGGTGAACTCTGACTGGTGGGCATGAAACATGTACATGCCGGCCTCGTGGTCGGCGTAGCTAAACTCAAGAATGCCCCGCTGCGCCTGGCACTGCATGATCAGATCGACGGTGCGCAGGGTCGGGGTCAGGGTCGTGCCGGTATCGAAGTAGTTGAAGAAGTTGGCGTGCAGGTGAAACGAGTTGATGGGATCGAATTCGGTTGCGTTGACGAGATAAATGCGCACCGGTCGCGACTTCTCGATGTGGATGGGCTTCTGTGAATAGGCATTGGCGATCGTGTTGACCGCGTAGAACTCGTTCTCATTGTCGAAATTGGTGTCGAAGGCGTTCATGACCATCACCAGTTCCTGCCAGCGGGCATTCTCCGGCGTGCCAAACAGGCGGGATCGCGCGACATCGGTATTGTCAGGATGGAGGTTCGGATCGGGATCGATCACGAAGGCTCCGTACATGCCTTTGTGCATGTGCCGCTTCAGCGGAAATGCATGACAGTGATAGAGGTGGCAGCCGAATGGCTTGGCATCGAATTCGTATATGAACTCGTCGCCCGGGTTGATCAAGCCAGCCCCCGGCACACCGTCCATGCGCCAGGAATGGATGCCGTGAAAGTGCATGGAGTGCGGATGGGAGCCGTAATTACGGAAGATGATCCGCAGCCGTTCGCCTTCCTTTGCTCTGAGAGCGGGACCAGGCACACGGCCGTTGAAGGTCCAGGCTGGAAACATCACACCCGGGGCGATCTCGATCTCCTTGTCGATGGCCTCTACCTCGAAGGTGCGCAGCGTCCGTCCGTCATCCATCGTCGAGACGGTGCCGACATCCCATTCGGTTAGCATTGCAGTCGGATCGAAGCCGTTGCGCTGTAGGTCGACATTCCCCACCGTCGTCATCCGCCCGTGTCCGCCTTCATGCGCCCCAGGCGCCGCGTCCAGATCAAGGGGAGGTCGATCAGGGTCTGGCATCGCGGTCATATCGTGACCCTGCATGGATTGACCAGCGACAGAGGAGGTCAGCACAACCGTACTGCCCGCGACGGCCAAGCCACCAATAATGAGGCTGCGACGCCTCACCATGTCCACGGATTTGTCGAGTGCCATAGCGTCCTCTAATGCGAATGGTTCGCAACAACTATCGCACAGTCGTGTGTTTTTGCAAGTAGGAATGATTTGCATCTGGGTAGTTTGATGGGGCTCGGTGTACATGGAGCAGTCGCCAACGCCACAGTTGCAAGCGGAACGGCACTGTTGACCGTATACTCGCTGGACCTTGGCCTGCCCTTTATCCTGCGCGGGTTCATGACACGGATTTTGTCAATGCGCCGAAATGGCCGGGCCCCCCAAGGTTGCCGTCCCTGGCGGGGTGGTTATGGTGTCGCCCACTACCGGCTATCTCTCCAGCTTTGTAATTTTGGTGCCTCCGCACGTTCCCGGCCAGCGACCGGATCGGCTGAGCCTGAGTCTTAAGGGATTATGCGATATGCTCAGGCGAGCCTTTCAATCGCACTGGCGGATTTCTGCTTGTCGGGCGACTGGTCGTGCTCGGCTTCAACACCGACGTAGGCTTCGGAAAGTTCGGGGGGCTCCGGCTTGGATCCAGATGGAGTGCACGCTCGCCATAGTCGCGGAGCTCCTTGTCTGGATCGCCCGAACCGTCTCACGGCCACGGGCCTCTGGCTCATCATCGGCGCGCACTGGGCAACCTGCTCGACCGGCCGCGGCAGGGCGCCATGACCGATTTTCTGGATTTCTCCATTGGCAGCTATCATTGGCCAGCCTTCAATCTTGCCGACGATCGTCTGCCGGGCTTTTGCGCTTGGAGAGTGTTCTGGCACATGGCGAAAAGGAGGTTCAAAATGGCTGAGCTTTCCCACTCATACAAAAGAATCGCTTTGATGCCTCGGGTCCCTTGAACCCGAACGCCGGATGCCATTCTGGCTCTCATCAGTGAACAACGCCATCATTGTGGACGACCTCACCATGAATTGAGTAGCGGCGGCACAGCCTCATGCCTACAGAAGCGCAATGTTCGTGCATATCTCCATAAATGGCAGGCTCATTCTCCGCTGGTGTTTTGCGGTGATGATCTGCCTGACGGCTGGCGCCGCGTTCTCCTGGGAAATGCAAGAGCAGCCCGAGGCCGTTGTCGAACTCTTTACGAGCCAAGGTTGTCTGCCCTGCCCGGCAGCAGATCGGATTCTGACTCGGCTGGGCGACGAGAACAAGGTTATAACTCTTTCTTATCATGTGGACTTTTGGGATTACGCCGGCTGGGCCGATACGTTCGCTTTGCCGGCCAACGGTGAACTCCAGAAGGCGTATGCCAAGAGGGCGGGCACCGGCAGAATCTACACGCCGCAGATGATCTTCAACGGTGAACGCGCTGTGGTCGGCTCTAGTGCCGAGGAATTGCGGACCGCACTGGAGAGCGCCAGTCTGGAACTTTCTCTAAACGTTGAAATCGAATCTCAAGACATCGTTAATATCACGGCGGGGCCGCGTTCCGGTCTAGGAAATGCGATTGTGTGGCTGGTCACTTTCCGGGACAGTGCCGAGGTTGATGTTGCAAGTGGCGAAAATATGGGCCAACGCCTTTCGTATTCTCATATCGTCACGTCCCGTCGACCAGTCGGGATGTGGGATCCAACGACCGGTATGGAGATAAGTATCCCGGTGCCTGAGGCTTTGGGGCCTGCCAACGATGGGTTCGCGCTCATCATGCAGGAAAAGGACGGCGCTTTGCCTGGCCGCATTCTGGGCGCCGTCATGATCGCTCGCTGAGATCCGCCAAGCTTCGCTTGATCTCATGCGCAGTTGCCGCGCCCCTGCATTTCAGTTCGTTGCGACGGGCGTTGTGCATAAAGGAAAATATCACCGTTCGCGGAACGCCGAAATTGGCAGAAGCCTTTGATGACTTCATCAATGCAATTGGCCCCAGAACCGGCACCCGCTGCGGGGCCTTACGGCGGGTTGTGAGTTGCTAAAAAAGCTGGGCAACTGCGCCCATACCCAACAGGTTGGCAACCAAAACGATACCCAGCCGGAATTGCTCCATCGCCGTAACGCTCGGTTGCAGCGTCGAGCGCGGGAATGATCAAGGAGAAGAACGACGCCGCCAACATCACCCCTGCGGCAAAACCCAATAGAAGATCACGCGTGGGGCGGGCGGGAACGCGTCCGAAAAGAACGGGAAGCGCTCCTACGGCGGTCAGCAGGCCGGTCGCGAGGCTTCCGAAAAAGCCAAGCGCGATCGGCGACAGCGTGTCCATGCAAGATCCTTGGAACTGTTGGGAGAAGAAGCGGAGCGGAGTTCTAGCTATCGCCCACACGCGCCACCTCTTCGTCAACAAGCGCACGCAGTTGTTCTGCGCCGAATTCGGTCAATGGTCGACCATTGACGAAGAATGTGGGCGTTTGGCTTACGCCAATAGTTTCGATATCGGTGCGATCCTGGTTCATGAGCCCAACCGTGCTCGGGCTCATGATCTGCGATGATGCCGCTTCCACGTCGAGACCGGCTCCGCCAGCAATTTCGAGAATGTTGGCCTGAGGTGCGGACCCATGGGCCGCCCATTCCGGTTGTGCCTCAAGCAGTGCTTCGAGAACTGGCACGAAAACATCCTGCATGCGCGCGGCTTCGAGGACCTTGATTGCTTGCTCTGACGCTTCCCCGTGGAACGCCGCGTATCGCAAAACCACCCGCACATCGTCGGGGTAATCGGTCAGGATGTCTTCGACTACCGGATAGAAGGCACGGCAGGCCTCACAAGCAGGATCAAAGAACTCGACAATGGTCACCGGCGCTTCTTCCGGCCCGAGTATGGGAGAATGCCCGCGAACCAACGCCTCCGTTATCCCGGAATCGGCGGCTGCGACATCGGTGGTCGGCACGGGTTGGCTCACATACCATGCCGCGCCGCCGAACGCGATGAACGCTGCGGCGAGGATAGAAATGACAAGGATCTTTCTATTCATTGGGGTTCTTTCGTAGGGACGTGATGAGTAGCGTTGCGATGGCGCCGAACGCCACGAGCGATAGCAAGGGGATTGGCAGGCCCAGCACAGTCATCTCCGACCCTGAGCAGGATGGCCCCGAAGCACTGCATGGACGTATGCTTTCGGGGGTCAAACCATAAAATACTCCGAGGTGCCACAAGGCGATGACTGCGCCGATTGCCGCCAGGATGACCCCGTATCGCGCTACCATCGGGTCTCGCCACCACACACCCAGCCCCAGCACTATGGCCAGGGGGAACATAAAGGCTCTTTGAAACCAGCAAAGCGAGCATGGTATCTGCCCCAGGACTTCGCCAATGAACAGCACGGCCAGCGAACTGGTCAGCGAGAGCATCCAAGCGACCAGAACGATATTCTCACTGCGATGGGCCATGATGACTCTTTTGGTGCGCCTGAAAGCTTCGCTCAATGTCTACAAGCTATAGCCGGTATAGGTTCAAGCAGAATTTGCGACCGCTGCTGAATTTCTATGGGCGAACTTTGCCACGTGAGGCAGAACTTGCATATGTTGAGCCGGACCAACCCGCGCGCTGAACCTTTTCGCAACCGCAATGTTCACCCTATGACACTGCGCCAGCACGGAGTATTTCATGTCACATGATCATGGTCATGCGCACTTGGACCCAAAATCGGGCGATCGTCGGGTTGCCATTGCTATATGGGCCAATGGTCTGCTCACGGTCGCCCAGATAATCGGAGGTATCCTTTCGGGCAGCATCGCGCTGATTGCCGATGCGATACATAATTTTTCGGACATGGCTTCGCTCGTGATCGCCTTCGGCGCACGAAAGATATCGCGACGGCCGGCCGATGCACGGATGACATTTGGGTACGGTCGGGTCGAGATCGTCGCCGCGCTTATCAACTATACCTCCCTTGTTCTGATCGGGTTCTATCTGATCTACGAGGGTGTCATGCGCATGGTGGATCCACCGGAGGTCGCGGGATGGACAGTGGTCATACTCGGCACTGTAGCGCTCGCCGTCGATACCCTCACCGCGCTCCTGACGTATTCGATGCAGAAGGGAAGCGTGAACATTAGAGCCCTTTTTCTGCACAACCTTTCCGACGCGCTCGCCTCGGTTGCCGTGATTTTGGGCGGGACCCTCATTCTGCTCTTCGACATGAGGTGGGTCGATCCTGCGATCACCATAGGGATCGCACTTTACATCCTCTATCTTGCCCTTACCGAAATCGGCGGCCCCATTCGCACGTTGATGCTTGGGAGTCCCCCTGACCTCGACAATGACGCGGTGATTTCGGCAGTGCGCGGGATTGATGGGGTTGTTGACGTCCACCATGTGCATCTTTGGCAGATGGAGGAGCATGCCGCCGCTCTCGACACGCATGTCGTCATCGAGCAGAGCAAATGGGAGGAGCTCGAAGACGTGAAGCGGTCGATTAAACAGGCAATTGAAGACGGATTCGGCATCACCCACTCAACCCTCGAATTCGAACGGGAAGCCGACGCGCATAAGAATGCCCAAATTTATGACCACGGGACAGACCGCGGGGATGGCGATCACGGCCATTAGTGGGTTACCGCCAGTGTGTCGCGCGCCATCTTCGACATGAGCAGACGAGCAGCAAGGCTGACTTTGAGAAAACGGAGAACCTGTGGTTCTATGGAGTGGTCATAGTCGGTAGAATTCTGCCCGCAACGCTCATTCGGAGCCATGGGCATAAATACATTGCTGGACAGTTGAGTTAGAGAGGTGAGGCAATTGGATTGGTCCATCGGCCCCCTGAGCGCTAACATGCTGCAGCACATAGCGACGATGAACGTCATCGCGCCGGCTGCAGTCGTTTTCGTCCTGCGTCATCTTCCATCCAATCTGTGGCGCAGTTGGCACTGGGCCACTGCGGTTCAACTTTGCGTGTTCTGGATGTGGCACGCCCCCCCTGTAATGAACGCGGCCATGGCTTCGTCTGCGCTTCACGTGTTCATGCAGTTTTCGCTCTTCGCGGTAGCGCTGTGGTTCTGGGCCTCCGTCCTTACACTGCCATCGTCACGCCGCTGGGTAGGCATTTTCAGCTTATTGATTACAGCAAAGCTCTTTTGTCTTCTCGCTGCTCTCATGATCTTCGCCGGTCGGCCGATTTTCGCCATGAACATGGGTATGGACGGAGTGCCAACGGGTATCACGCTCGCTGATCAAGAACTCGCGGGCCTGATCATGATCGTGGCATGCCCGTTGTTCTACGTTTCGGCCGGCGTCTATATCGCAGCAAAATGGCTTTTTGAGCTCGATGCGGAAAACCGACCTGCGACTTGATGCAGTGTGTGAGGCAAAAGCTAGGTGGTGGGCCCGCTCTCGATTGCAGATGCCGCGACCTCATCACCGATATGGGTGAAGCTGAACAAAAAGCTGGCGGCCACGAACAGCGCGAGAATGCTCAGCGTGATCAGATTTCTTCGACTTTTCGGATTGGATTGGTGGGGTTTGGTGTGTGCGGTCATGGTGATTATGAAGTCCTTTTCTAGACCACGATGATGGGCGCGCCATTTGGAACGCGGTTGTAGAGATCGATGATATCCTGATGCAGGAGGCGAACGCAGCCGCTGGAAACCGCCCGGCCGATCGACCAGACCTCCCCTGTTCCGTGGAGCCGATAGAGCGTGTCCCGACCATCCTGGAAAATATAGAGAGCTCTCGCACCCAGTGGATTGGTCAAACCCGGCGGTTGTCCGTCGGCCCATTTCTCGAGCTCTGGCTCACGTTCGATCATTTCTGCCGGGGGTGTCCAGGTGGGCCATTTCTTCTTGTAAGCGATGGTGCCCTGGCCCGACCAACCAAATCCAGCTCGACCTATACCAACACCGTAGCGCACAGCCTGACCGTCTGCGCGGACCAGATAGAGATAGCGATCTGCCGTATCAACGACGAGGGTTCCCGGGGTTTCCCCTGTCGGGTCTGGGACGACGCGCCGGTAGTAAGCAGGGTCCAGTTGGCGCAGATCGACAGCTGGCACAGGAAAGCGTTCCTGGGGCATGGGTCCATACATGTCGAGATAGACTGGATCGATCCGTGGCTCGACCGGGGCAACTTCAGGCTGAGTGGTCTGGCAGGCGGCCAGGAGGCCACCCAAGGCTGCTGCAGAACCCAACTTCATGAAGGTTCGCCGCGTCTGGGGTGCTGTCTTGCGCTTTTCGGTTTCGGCATGGAGCATAGTGATGTCCGTTCCTTTCCTTGTATTTGTGGGGTGGGCCAAAGATGGACGTAGCGTCCAGTCACAGTTTCGTCAGCTTCTATTTGATGGCGAGGGCAACTGTCTTGGCGTCTCCTCTTCGAGGAGTTGCTCGACTGAGTAGACTACGTCAGCGAAATTTCCCATTTCCCCGGGCATGACAGCCTTTCGTGGTGGCAGGCGCACACTCAGGGCATCCACAAGTCGATCGTTCACTGTTACTTCGTAGTGCAAATGGTTTCCCGTCGAGAGGCCGGTCGTTCCGACATAGCCTATGACTTGCCCCTGTTCGACCTGGGTTCCGGGAGCGATGCCATCGGCAATGCCGCTCATGTGGGAGTAGGAGGTTTCGAATCCATTGACGTGCGTGAGCTGGACTTGACGTCCATAATTGCCATTCCAACCGGCCAGCTTCACTTCGCCGTCGCCACCGGCATAGATTGGCGTCCCGGCCCCTGCCGCCAGGTCCACGCCCTCATGACCGAGCCGCCGACCCGTGACCGGATGCACGCGCATTCCCATCGGTGACGTCAAAATTCCGCCTCCCTCTAGTGGCCGACGCAGCAAGAGCGCACCACCCGATGCGCCTTCGCGGTCGAAGTATCCAACTGCACCTGATCTGTCCGTGAATCTGAAAAGTTCCAGTTTTTCTCCTTTGCTCACGAGTGACACGTAGAGCAGGTCCTCGTGATCCTGGGTTGCATTGGCTTTCAGAATTTCAAGCTTATCGCCCGGAGCCACCGTTTTCCGAAGATCGGCATCATTAGAAAAGATCGAAATGAGATCTTCGATGACGTGGTCCGGCAAATCGCTGCGCCTCCCAGTTTCCCAGATTGACCGATAAAGCGTGGGAAGCGCTGCAACGTCGACCCGTTCAGCGCTTTCTTCGGGAAACGGTATGCTTGGCGGTTCCAGGGCGAGAACAAAACGACCGGAATCGGTCTGCGCGACTGTGAAGGCATGTGCATCGGAATTTGTCTGCTCGTCATGAAGATAAACGCTCAAGCGAACCGGGCGCGAGGCTTCGGTTTCGTCCCCTGTGCGGTAAAGGATTCTGAGGCGCGTTCGGGCCGGCAGGTTCGAGAGCCCGAGGACGTTACGGGTGGCCTCGACGATCTGGGCCGATGTTCCCAGCGTGAAGCCATTCTGATCCAGAACTTCAGTAACCAAGCTTTCTTCCTCAAGCTTGATAAGTCGCTCCGTTGAGCCTGCCCCCACTCTTCTTTTGGGAACCACAGAGACGTTATCGGGCACGTTGGACGCAATCGAGGAGACAACGGCGGGGAATTCCGAGGGCACCGCTGCGTAGGCGAAAGCCGGGGACGGCGGCCCGACCGGCACTGTAGGCGATTGGTCCAAAATGAATGCGACCGCTGATGCATCACTTACAGCTAACGGTGGCGCGGCATCCATCAGCATTGGCTTCGAGGAAATGAGAACCTCGGTGTCGACCGCTTCACCGTAGACTTGAGATGCGATATTTGGCGCCGTGTCTTCAGTTGGCGTCATTGCTACACCCATGTCATCATCGACATCTTCTGGCGCTGGAATATCGGCGGTCAGAATGGTCGCTGATGTTGCCAGTGAAACGTTGAGCCACTCAAACTCCTGGTTGCGAAGCTGCGCAGAGCGCCCATCGGTTTCAGCTACGCTCAAGGTGAACGTGCGCCGGTTCGGGGCATTCTGAACCGTGGTTCGGGCACGATTCGTCTTGCCGTCGGCTGTGCGGGACGTTTCGGGCTTCGAGCTTGCGTGGAAGGCGCTTGAGAAGGTGGAAAAGGTGTCTCTGCCCTCGAAGGCGAGGAAAATGGCCCCGGCCATCATAAGGAAGGACACAATGCCGGTGAGGGTGATCGCTATCACCGAGTTTATGTCCAGCTCTCCCGCCTGCGGTATCGGGCCGTGTGCCGCGTTGACGAGAAGAGGCTCGGCATCCGAAATACCGAGAGACCCAAATTGCCTATCCTTCTGATTTTGAACGCGGCTCAATGGCATGACCGGCTACGAGACCTTCCGATTCAAAGCATGTTTGTGATCTGCCCCCTGATGCCTACTGATCTGGTGGCGATGACGCGCCAGCACTGCCTGCGAAACAATGTTCGAATCCGGTTCGGCACCCGCGATGAGGCTGGAACGACGACCGAACTGCCACGGTCGCCCGATGACGAACAGGCCGGGGACAGGCTCGCTCCCTTCCCCTTGATCCATCTCGAACCGGATCCACGAATAATCGTTCCGATATCCGACCGCCCAGATCACAACATCCACCTGTTGGTTTGAACCATCCGCAAAACTGGCTGACGATCGATCCAAGCCTGTCAGGCGCGGGCGAATGCGAACGCCCATTCGGGCTAAATCCTTGAGGGCGTTCCCCCGATGGGGAAAAGGATCAGCACGGGCCATAAAGCGACCGATGGGCGATTTGCGAGTCGCCGAGAGCATTCCAAAGACCCTAAGCCACTGCCAGACACTCCGGCCAAAAACTCGCTCGGGCAGCATTTTGCGCGGCTTGCCGGTTGCGAGAAATGTCTCATGATCGCGGGACAAGCCGGCCGCGATGTCACGCCCTGAGGCTCCGTCGCCAACAACAAGGACGCGTGAGCGGTCCCTGATGGCAGCGGCTCGGAAAGTCTCTGCTATAAGGTGCCCGATATTGGGCGCGTCGGCAGCCATGGCAGGGATCTTTGGTACCTGAAATGGCCCTGTTGCCACGATCACCGATGGCGCAGTGAAGGTCCGACCATTGCCACACCGAACAAAGAATGTCCTCTCACCATGTTGCTCCAGTGCCACTACACGATGGTCGAGGTAGACTGGTAGATTGAAGCGTCTCGCGTAGCTCTCGAGATAGCTGCCGAACTCTTCCCTGGTGGCATAGCCATCGCGTTCACCATCAAGGGCCAGACCCGGAAGCGCGCTCATGGTCCGGGGTGTGAACAGGGTGAGCCCGTCATAGCGCCGGCGCCAGACATCCCCGACTGCGCTTAACGCTTCGAGGATTACGAACTGAACGTCAGATTGCGCGAGGCGATGCCCCATGGCCAGCCCCGATTGACCTGCGCCGATGACGATAACGTCGAAAGCCTCAGGAGCCGAGCTTGCCTTTGTCAGCTCCCGGTCGAAGACAACGGCCATACCTCCTTGCGTTTCGGTCATGCCGTTGCTACCGCCGTTCCTAAGGAGCGGCCAGTTCCCACGCATCGGTATCCGGCGCCCCACCATAATTCCTGGAACGTGACGTCGTGGAGATGACTATCCATGGCCTGCCAGGGCGCCAGGTCTTGGTAGTCCCGGCTCACCCCGAACGGCTTGTTGATTGCGATGGCAAAGTCTACCAGCCAACCGGGCCATCGATCCGGATGCTTGAGCCCAATGGATGCGAGGCGCCCGCCCGGCGGCAACCGTCGCGCGATCGTAGCTATGACCTCAGAATAGTCCGGCACCATCTCCAACGCAAATGCAGCAATTGCCGCGTCGAACTCGAAACGGTTGGGAGCCTCGGCGATATCGCCTTGAATGAGGTCGACGTTTGACCACCCCTTGCGGTCGACCAACGCTCGCGCGCGCTCCAGCATGCTGGTGGAGAGGTCAATTCCTATGATCCGTCCCTGCGGTCCAACAGCGTGGACAAGGAAAGGAAAATTGGCACCGGTCCCGCATCCGAGATCGATGACGGTGTCACCTGAACGAATGTTGGCCATTCGGATTAGGGTTCGACGTTGAGCCTGCACGCCCAAGAGTCTGTATGCAAACAATGCCCAATCGTAGATCGGAGCGGTCCGATCATAGAGGCAGCGGATTTCGCTTCTGCTCAAAAGGCCCATAGATTCACCCCAGAAAGCTGGAAATCAGGGTGAAAAGAGCGAAGCCGCCGATGAAAGAGGCCGATGACCAACTGGCATCGGCGCTGGCACCGTGGGCCTCGTTCAGCATATCTTCGACCGCTGCGAGAAGCAGGATACCGCCCACGAAAGCGAGGGCTGCCAACTGGATGGTCCGATCCTGGTCCCGGAGAAGCCAAAAGCCGACCGTCGCCCCCAGAAGGCTGGCGAAGGCAAAGGATGCAGCAAGTAGGATGCGTTTGGTCCGCGATATCCCGCTCTTGCGAAGATTGGCGACCGCGGCAAACCCCTCAGGAAGGTCTGCGGTCACCTGTCCGATTGCGAGGACCAAAGCCAAACCGATCGAGACGGTCGAACCGATCCCCACCATCAGGCCGTCGCTGAACAGATCAATTGCAACCGCAGCATAGATCATCCACGGCCCTTGCTCTCCCGATCCGCCCAGAATGGTGCCGAGGCCGCGATCGAGAACGACATAGGCGGCCCCGCCCAGGCAGAACGCGATCACGACGAGTACTGCCGATGCGCCCCCCAGCGCTTCGGGCATGATCTCGATAGCAACGACCGCCACGACAATTCCGGAGGCAGCGTGCAGTGCACGGTTGAGGGCCTTGTCACTGACGCGGGCAAATTCGGCAACGATACCGCCGATGAAATTGCCGGCTGCAGGCAGAAGGGACAACAACAGAACTTGGATGAACGTCGGCATCTACGGCTCAGGCGTTACCAGTCAGGGATAGCTTGCATAGACTTCGGTGCTGCCATCTTGCTTCAACAGGAGCACATCATAGGGCTCCATATCCGGGGTCGGTTCGCCCATCCCCGGCGAACCGCTGGGCATGCCTGGAACAACAAGGCCGACCGCGTCTGGCCGCTCGGCCAGAAGGCGATCGATCTCGCGTGCGGGAACATGTCCCTCGACGAGATAGCCATCGATTTCGGCCGTGTGGCAGGCGGCAAGGTCGGGGCCTAAGCCGGCGTCGACCTTGCGCAGCATGAGCGCACCCATGTCGAGATTTTCAACCTTTGCACGATAACCATTCTCCTCGAGATGGCGAACCCAGGACAGGCAGCATCCGCAACCCGAGGTCGAATAAACCTGTGCCTGCTGAGCCGCAAGCGCGGCACCAGACGCAATGGTGCCGATCAACACGGTCAGGCCTGCTAAAGTCAGGTATCTCATGGTGTTATCTCCATTCCTCAGGCGTCGGCCCCTGTGAGCCGGCGCAGTTTTTCCACCTGGGTGTCCAGTGGTTCGTGAATATCGAGTGTGCCTGCGAATTCGCCTTGAGCATCCATCATCAAGACACTCGCGGTATGGTCCATTGTGTAGCCGCCATCCTCGAGCGGGACTTTTTCAAAATAGGCGGCAAAAGCATCGGCAGCTTGCTCGGTTTGCTCGAGGCTTCCCCGGAGGCCGAGGATGCGTTCGTCGAAATATCCAACATAGTCCGCCATGATGTCTTGCGTATCCCGCTCGGGATCCACGGTGATGAAGAGCGGGGTAATTTCGGACTGGGGACCGAGTTGTTCGAGCACTGCCGTCAGTTGCGCCAGTGTGGTCGGGCAGACATCGGGACAATGTGTGAAACCGAAAAATACGAGATATGGAGTGCCAGCCAGGTCTTCGTTGGTGATCGTTTCACCCGTGTGGGCGGTCAATTCGAACGGTCCCCCGATCGCCAAAGAACCCGTCGACCCAGTGGAGGGGCTGGAATTGACTCTCTCGAGGATGGCGCCCAGACCAATCGCAAGCGCGACGAATGCCAACAGTCCCCAAGCGCCGAATTTGATGATCCTGAGCGTCTTGGTCATTGGGGAGAGCCGTGGACTTCGCTGGCAGGTTGTCCGCCTATCGAGACGACGTCAAACTCCAATGGCACTTCACCGGCACTTTCAAACCGCAAGGCCGCCGAATACGATTCACCTATCTTGAGAGCTTTCGTGGGCGCGATGATCATGAGATGAACACCGCCGGGTTGAAGCGTTACAGTCTCCCCCGGCGGAATGAGTAGGCCTTCCGCCAGAGGGCGCATCCGAGCGATGCCATCGGCGCTGAGGCTCGATTCATGCACCTCGACTGCCTGGGCATCTGGAGCCGTCCCGCCAATCAGCCGGTCGGCCTCTTGACCCGTGTTGGTGATCGCAAGGTATCCCCCCGCGACGCGAGCTCCTGGTGGTGTGGCGCGCGCCCAAGGATGGTCGATGACAAGTGAACCGACCGTATACTCGTGGGCCGCGACCGGAGCCGCTATCGGCAAAAGCATCAAAGCGGCAAATATGGCCTTTGCAATCATGCAGCTTCTCCCTTGTTCGCTTCGGAAGGCGTAACGCGGTCATCGGTCGATTGCAGTGCGCCACGTTGCCCCACGCCGTTCTCGGCGGGCGCGGCTGCTGTTCCCGACGGCACGGCTTGGCTTGACGAGAACCGCAACAGGCGCAGCGCATTGGCAGTCACCAGAACCGTCGCGCCGGTGTCAGCCAGGATCGCCATCCAAAGGGTTGTCGTGCCGGTCAGGGTGGTTGCCAAGAAGATCGCCTTCAGACCGAGTGCGATGGCGATATTTTGCCAGATGTTGCCCATCGTGGCCCGTGACAGGGCGATGGTTTCCGCCACGCCCGAAACCCGGTTCTTCAACAGCGCGACATCGGCGGTTTCGAGCGCGACATCGGTGCCGCCGCCCATGGCAATGCCTACCGACGCCGCGGCAAGTGCCGGCGCATCGTTGATGCCGTCGCCCACCATGGCGACCCCGCCTGCCTTTCGCAGATTGCCGATCTCATCCAGCTTGGCGTCTGGCATGAGTTCGGATTTCGCGGTGATGCCGAGTGTTCCGGCAATGGCCGCAGCCGTCCGCGCGTTGTCTCCCGTCAACATCACACTGTGCAAGCCCAGCGCCGATAGCGACGCAAGGCCGGAAACGGCATCCTCGCGCGGCTCGTCGCGCAAGGCGATAAAACCAAGCAATGCTTTTGCTTCGAGAACGACAACGACCGTCTTACCCTCGTCCTCCAGAGACTTCATCCTTTGCGCGATATCGACGGGGATTGTCATCTGTTCAGCGGCGTACCGGGGCGAGCCAACAGAGACAAAACCTTCCTTGAGCCGCGCGGTTACGGCCTTGCCCGGGACGGCCTGGCTGCCGCCGAATACACGGGGAATGTCCAGCGATTTTTGTTCGGCCGCTGCGGTGATGGCGCTACCGAGTGGGTGACTGGAGCCGGCTTCGACAGCAGCGGCGCGGGCCAGTAGGTCCGCGTCATCTCCCGAGATGGCAACGATATCGGTAACCTTGGGGCGGCCCTCTGTCAGAGTGCCGGTTTTGTCAAAGGCAATTGTCTTGACGCGCCCAAGCTCTTCGAGTGCCGCACCACCTTTGATGAGCAGTCCCCGACGGGCCCCTGCCGCCAAGCCCGAGGCAATTGCAGCAGGGGTCGAGATCACCAATGCGCATGGGCAGGCAATGAGCAGGACGGCCAGGCCGCGATAGATCCATGTTGACCATTCCGCCCCGACCAGGAGAGGCGGCGTCACCATTATCAGCGCAGACACCACCATGGCCGCAGGGGTGTAGTAGCGGCTGAAACGATCGATGAATCTCGCTGTTGGCGCCTTGGCACCCTGCGCCTCCTCCACAAGATGCACGATGCGCGCGATCGTGTTGTCCTGAGCGGTGCGTGTGATCCTGACGCGGAGAAGCGCGTTCGCATTCACACTGCCTGCGAATACAGCGGCGCCTTCCTCTTTGAGCACGGGGACCGATTCACCGGTGACGGGCGATTCATCGACTTCGGACACTCCATCGATGACCTCGCCATCGGATGGAATGCGATCACCGGGTCGCACGATGGCGATGTCGCCGATCTCAAGATCCGAGGCAGAGATCTCCACAACAGAGCCATCCCGCTCGACACGGGCACGGCGCGGTATGAGATCGATCAACGATTTGATGCCGGCCCGAGCGCGTTGTGCCGCAAAGGACTCCAAAAGCTCACCGACTGAAAACAGGAAAATAACCACCAGGGCCTCGGCGCTCTCACCGATTACCAAGGCTCCCAGGGCCGCGACGGTCATCAAGGTCTCGATTGAAAACGGCGTTCCGTGGCGTGCACCAGACAATGCGCGGCTGCCGATCGGCACCAGCCCAACGACGGCGGCAATCGCAAAAGCCCACTCCCCAATGGCGGGGACAAAAAACGCTATGGCGAATGCCAGAGCCAGAAGAAGGCCAGTTGCTGCAGCAAATCTGGCGTTGCGCGCCCTCCACCAGGGAAGCTCTGCTGCCTCGTCCCCAATGGCAGCGCTGGCGCCATCGTCCCTTGCTTGCGGGACATAGCCCAGAGAGCGAATGGTGTCCTCGATGTTGCGACGGGTGGTTTGCCGCTCATCGAGCTGAAGCGTCACGGAACCCGCAGTGTGATTGACCGAAATCTCTTCGGTCCCGGGCAGCCGGCTGAGCGCGGTCTCGATCTTGAGCGCGCAGGAGCCACAATCCATACCATCGACGCGGAGTTTGAGGGGTTCGGTTTTCGCGGCCATAGTCATTCCTTTCGCTGGAGACCGCGTCTTGTTTAAATGCTCTAGCCGCTATAGGGTCAAGAGGCGTATTTTATTCTTGAAACGGGTTTTCGTATGCCGCAAACAATGGCGACCGCCGGTGTCTATCTGGTGGCTGCGGTCGCGGAAATTGCTGGTTGCTTCGCCTTCTGGGCTTGGCTGCGCCAAGGACAAGACGGACTATGGGTTCTACCTGGGCTTGTTTGCTTGCCGTGTTCGCATGGCTTCTGACCCTGGCCCCGAGTGATCAGGCCGGCCGGGCTTATGCAGCGTATGGCGGCATCTACATCGCGTCCTCGATCGCGTGGCTTGGTTGGTAGAGCAACGGCGGCCGGACACTTGGGATCTCATGGGGGGTGCCATGGCGATCGCCGCCGCCGCAGTCATCTTGTTCGGCCCGCGAGAAGCGCAGTAGCATCAAGGAGACCTCGATGAACTTCCCAATTGGTGAGTTGTCCAAACGGACCGGCACCAAGGTGCCGACCATCAGATACTATGAATCGATCGGATTGCTGCCAGAACCGTTGCGAACCGAGGGAAATCAGCGGCGCTACGATCGCGGCCATCTCGACCGGTTGAGTTTCATCCGGCACGCCCGATCGCTTGGTTTCGAAGTTACCGACATACGCGAACTGCTTGCCATGTCGGAACGGCCACAGGATTCCTGCCATCAGGCCGACAGTATCGCCCGCGGTCACCTGGTAAAGGTTGAACGTCGTATCGAGCAACTGGAGACCTTGCGTCACGAATTGCAGCGCATGGTCAATGAATGTGATCATGGTCGCATCTGTGACTGCCGCATTATCGAAGTTCTCGCGGACCACGATCAATGCGAGACTGACCATAGCTACCCCGCCCATTTCGAGGCTGTGGGCTCAAGCTAGGCTGTGAGCGATACTTGAAGTGCGACGTCTGCGGTGTGCGAGGGTAGGGGAGGTCTCCTCACCTGCCCAGCATCTTTTCCCGGAAGGCTTCCGCCGGCGTCTTCCACCCCAGGCATTTTCGGGGTGTAGCGTTGAGCCGATCGCAGAGTTGTTTCAGCTCCCGATCGCTAACCCGGCCCATGTCGAGTTTACGAGGAAGCCATCGGCGGGCCCGACGGTTGGCGTTCTCAACCGCGCCTTTCTGCCAGGGTGCGGAGGGATCGCAGAACCAGGTCTGCGTCCCGATCTTGGCTTGGAGATGTGGCCACCCGACGAACTCCGTCCCGCGGTCAAAGGTGATCGACCTACGCGAATGAAAGGGAAGGTGACCGATGGCTTGGATAACCTTGCCGAGAACAAGACCGGTTTTTCTGTTGTCGTTCTTCAAGAGCACGGTGAACCGGGTAACGCGTTCGACCAGCGAGGTGACATTGCTCGTGCCAAAGCGCTGTTTGAACAACATCAAATCGCCTTCCCAATGTCCGAACTCCGTCCTGTGCGCCACGACGTCTGGTCGGAACAAGATGCTGACGTCGCGATGAAATTTTGGCGGCAGGCGCTTCCTGGCACGCCTGGGCTTGCGCGATTTGCGATGAGTCGGCAGATACCACCACAGTTCCTGGGCCATGCCTTCCTTCGAGTAGACGTAGCGGTAGATCGTTTCCTGACAGACGCGGCGGGATGCACATTCATAGCGCATCCGGCCAGCAATCTGTTCAGGAGTCCAGCCATCCTTGATCCGAGCCACGACGAGACAGCGCAGATCCGCATGCTTGATCAATTTGCGCTTGCGGGACCGGCGTTTGGCGCAGTCGTGATGCGCAGCCACGGCAAAGTAACCAACGACATCGGGCAGCTGATCATCGCGAAAATGATTGCGCCTGAGTTCTCTGAAAATGGTCGATCGATGGCGCCCCAGGGTCTTTGCGATTTCCCCCGCTGGCACGTTTGCTTGCCGCCAACGCTCAATTCTGCGGCGCTCATCGAGGGTGAGGTGGCTGTAGTTTGTTCCGATGACATAATCCTCCTGTGTGATAACCTATTGGTTTCAAACAGAAGTCGCACTTGGGAATAGCGCGCACCCGCCTACAAACCTTTTGTCAAAGCTGTTTAGGGGTGCGACGGGGCTGGCTAATTAGAAATGCGACATATGGGCAATAGGCTGGCACAGCACAGCGCCCGTCCAGGTGGAGCTGGTCAGGATTGCGCAGCCTGGACGGGTGCGGGCAGGAGGCCACTTACAATCGTGGACTGCCGATGGACAGGGTAGCTGAAAATTCGGAGGGGGCGTCAATCGTTGTATTTGCGGCCGTGGCTAGTTTCACTCTGAAACTTGATCAGCATCAGGACGGCACATTTGCTTAACATCCGGTCACGACTATTAGAAAGGTCTTCGTCAAAACGTTGGCAAAGCCGCTCGTATGTTATTCGCAATTCTGGGCTCGTGAGCCATTTGGGCTCCATGCGTGCTATTGTTTCTTGTAGCTCCGATAGACTTGGTATGATCGGCAAAGCATTCTCTCCCGTTTACCCATGTAAGTCTCGTGTGACACTTTAGCTCAAATGGCTGAATATGATCTCCAATTGGAGTAATGGCCATCGTGCCGAACAATACATTTTATGGCCAGTGCGGGTGGGTCAAATCCTATCGTTTCTGTCGCTTCTGATAGCCGTTGCTCACGCTGCCGTCAGGGATACCAAACATGTGGTTCGTCTGCCCCGTGCGGCGTGGAGCGCGCTGACTACGCTTAAGGTCGCGCCCAGCCTGCATGTCGACAACCATGGCGAGGACTGAGTCCAGACGCTTGTTGCCAACGATTTCTGACCGGTTGACCGAGCGGAGCTTGTCAAAGGTTCTGTAGGGCAGGGTGGTGCCTTCATGCTCGATCTCGAGCCTGCCATCGGGATAGTCGCAAACAACAACCTTCTGTCGTGCCAGGCTTTTGGCCAGATCCGTAGGCTCGAGGATGAATAGCACCTTGTCGTAGCGCAGCGTAAGCGTCTGCGAGACCGTTCGAACCTCTTTGTGGCACATGGCACCGTCCAGGTTCTCGTGATCCGCAAGCGGGCGGTGCATGTCCTTGGGGTTGTAAGGCTCCTTGCCGAATCGCGCGTTGAAATCTGCGATAAACTCGGAAACGTAAGCGTTTGCAGCCTCGATGGTGCAGATCCGGCGTAGCCGAAGCTCCTTGACCAGTCGGTCTTGCAGAGTGAGGTTGGCGCGCTCCACACGGCCCTTGGCCTGCGGCGTGTTTGCGCAGATGATGTCGATATTGAGCTCATAAAGGGCGCGGCCGAACTGGGTGAACCCGCTGGTGCGGTCCTTCTCGGAGGCATGCGTGGTGCGGAAAACGCCGTGCTTATCGCTATAGAAGGCGATCGGCTTGCCCCATTCCTGCAAATAAGCCTTCGTCGCCTGGAAATAGTCGAAGGTGTTCTCGGACTTGGCAAAACGCAGGTGAAGGAGCTTGCCGGTCGCGTCGTCGATATAAACGAGCAGGGCGCACTTGGGGCCGCGCTCCTCGAACCACCAGTGATGAGAGCCATCGATCTGCACCAGCTCTCCAAAACAATCGCGGCGGCCGCGGGGTTGGAAAATCCTCCGCTTGCGCTCGCGGCGAGACGTCCAGAGCCCAGATTCGATCATCCATTTGCGCAAGGTCTCTTTGCTGATCCCGAGGCCATGTCGCTCGACCAGCTTCTCTCGGGCAAAGGTCGGCCCGAAATCCGGATAATGCGCACGAACCAGATCGAGCACATGATTACGGAAATCGTTTGTATGGCGGCGATTGCTCGGCCGGCTGCGCTTCTTGGACGCAAGACCATCGGCGCCGGCGCGATCGTAGGCTTGCAAGAGCCGGTGAACCTGGCTGCGGCTGATGTGGAGCAGTTCAGCGGCCTGGACAACACTCAATTGGCGTGCCCGGATTTTCTGAATGGCTTCGAGGCGGTTCAGTTCTTTCTGCGACATGGTGATCAAGGACATGGCAACTCCGTCAGCGCTAAGCGTCGTCGAAGCCAGTCTTCCTTCCAATGTTGAACTTGACCACAGTTAGAGGGGCGGGTGTCGCATCTCTAAGTGGCCCATGTGTCGCATTACTAAATAGCCGCTACACCTTTAATTCGCATAATTTACATTATGGAACTAAGCCATTGATTTTAAACATAATACTCAAGATGCTATGATTATGCAATTTTGGCAACCGGCAGCTCGTTGAGCTTGTGTCGCGGCGAGCGGAGAACGATTTTGATGTCCATTCTCGCTTATTGTTGCCGGACGTCGCCGGCACCAATGCACCCAGCCAAATTTGCCGTTGAACGCACGGCGTCAGCTTGGCGACGCAGCAGGAATGCGGGTCGAAGTCTGCCGAACGTTTTTGATGATGAAGCGGCTGCGCGGCAGAGCAGGCAACCTCGAATAGTCGATCCGCAGATCCTGCTCCGGCACATCATACCGTATGCTTCTGGATAGAACCTCCGAAGCCTGCTTCATCAGTTCGATCGTGATCCACTCACCTGGGCATCGGTGATGCATATGGTGATCGCCGCCACCTTGAGGGACGAAGTTGAAGGGGCTCCTGTCCCAATCACCAAACCGTTCTGGCCGAAACGTTTCGGGTGTTTCCCATGAGCGCGCATCATGGTTTGTGCCGTAAAGGTCGAGGAGAACGCGGCGTCCTTGGGGGAAGTGATACCCCTGCCATTCAAAGTCACGGCGCACCCGTGCCGCGACAGCAGGAAAGAAAGGATAGAACCGGCGGACCTCCTGGGCAAAGAGTTCAGTGTAGCTCTCATCATCGCCGGCCTGGAGCTTGCGCCGACACTCAGGATATTGATGCAGGGCGTGCGCTACAAACGTGATGTAGACGCTGACGGCCACAATCGGTCTGATCACGTTTAGCACTTCCACAGCAGCGAAGTGAGGCGGCAGCAACTCACCGTTCAGATCCCGGTGCCATGCAATAACATGGGCAGCGGATTGTTCGGCGGGGCGTAACCGGCCGCTTCGAATCTGACCGATGATGGTCTCGATCCAGCGGTTGCTCCTCTTGCGGGCCAAGCGAGCCCACCAGTGTTTCGGCCCAATAGATCCGGCATAATCGAATAGCGCGGTGATCTCTCGCGTTCGCTGCGCGACTTCTGAGTCCGCGAGCGACACACCGGCCCAGGCGCAGGCAGCGCGCGTGAGAAGGCCGTGCAACTGGTCATATAGAACCACTTCGTCCTTTAGCGTCCAGGCGCGAGCGCAGGTCTGCCACTCTTCGGCGGTTCCCGCCACCAGCCGAGCGAGCTGCTCAGCGCTCATCAGCGACATGAACATCTGCTTGCGGTGTTTGTGAGCCTCGTCGTCCAGGCCCTGCACGCCTCCCCGTCCGAGCAGCGTCTTTTGAATCCGCCCGACCATGGCGCCACGCCGCATGAACCGGTCGTTGTCGTAGAAGAGCCGAGCCGCTTCCGGCCCGGTCATGCAGGTCGCCTTTTGCAGCATCAGCCGTGTTTCGAATAGGTCTGCCCCATACTTCCGACATCGCTTCGATATGAACCGATACGGATCATTGATAAGGGCCAGAGTGGCGTCCGGCGTTGCGGTGCGGGGGATCTGAGGCATTGAGCGTCCTTCGTCGGGCAGGCACTGGTTCAGGCGCTACGGGCTTTCGTGTCGTCTCTGGCTAGGACGCTCTCGATGAGCAAGAGCCCCGCCCCGCATACGATCGCCACGTCGGCAAGATTGAAGGCTGGCCAATGATAGCTGCCAATGTAGAAATCCAGAAAATCCGTCACGGCGCCCTGCCGCAGCCGGTCGAGCAGATTGCCCAGCGCGCCCCCGACGATAAGCCCGAGGGCGGCGGCCGTGAGACGGTTGTCGGTTCGCTTGATCCAGCCCAGGAGCCCGGCGACTATGGCAAGCGTGAACGCCATCAGGATCCAAGCCGGAGCCTCGCCGAACAATCCGAAGCTCACGCCGGTGTTAAAGCCGAGCACGAGATTGAAGAAATCGGTGACAGGGATGACCTGAGGTGGGTTCATGACATGGTTCAGGACCAACCATTTCGTCGCCTGATCAAGGAGAAATCCGCCAAGGACGATTGGAAGGCCGAGCCTGAGCATATCGCATAATCCCTTAAAAACCCCGGCTCAGCCGATTCGGCCGAGGGCCGGGAACGTCTGGAGGAGCCAAATTGCAAAGCTGGAGAGATGGCCGGTAATCATGGCGATACCCATGACCACCATCACCCCGCCAGCGACGATTTTGAGCACCCGGCCAGTTCGGCGCATTGACAACATCCGTGTCATGAATCCGCGCATGAACAGAGCGGCCAGGATAAAGGGCAGGCCAAGGCCCAGCGAGTATACGGCCAACAGCGCCGTTCCGCTTGCAACCGTGGCGTTAGCGGCGGATAGGGCCAGGATCGAGCCCAGCACAGGTCCGATGCATGGGGTCCAGCCGAACGCGAAAGCGAGACCGAGCAAGTAGGCAGACCAAGCGCCGCCGCTGTTCGGACTGGAATGGAACCGCACGTCACGATCGAGCCAAGGCATCGGTACAAGGCCGGTTGTGAACAAGCCGAAGATGACGACGATCACACCGCCGATCAGGTTTGCTTCGTAAAGATGCGTGCGCAGGAGTCCGCCCAACGCGGTCGCACTGGCCCCGAGCAAGACGAACACGGTCGAGAAGCCGAGAACGAAGCAGAGGCTGAGGCCGAGGGTTCGGCTCGCCGCCTTTATTCCGGAATGGGCCGGAACCCCGTCGGCGCTGATCGTGCGCCCCGCGACATAGGATATATAGCCCGGTACTAGCGGCAGAACGCAGGGCGACAAAAAGGATATCACGCCTGCGGCGAAGGCTGTCGCTATTCCGATACTGGAAATCTCCATCAGACCAGCTCCAGCACCCAGACGACAACGACGGCTACATAGGTAGCGTAGGCGCCAACCAGGGTAAGAACCTGCCAGCGGCGGAAGCCGGGTTCGGACCCGCCCCAGCGGACGAACGCCGCGTAGAGCGCAGGCATAAGCGCGACAAAGACGAAACTTACCCAGACCAGCCGGAAGTTGTCGATCTGCGTCCCGACAAGCGCCAAGGGCAGAAATCCGACCGTCATGGTCATGGCGTGATCGCCGATGATGTTGGTGAGTGCCGGCGTGATCTGGCCGCTCCGCGACACCTTCCAGGACGCGAAGATCTCTGGCAGGGCGGCAACCGGCGCAGTGATGAACAGGCCGCCGATGATCGGCGAGATGCCAAACGCCTGCACTAGATTTTGGGTCGAGATGACGGTGAAATAGGCGCCGAGTGCGAGAACCCCAACGCCGGCGACCGCCATCCATATCCCCTTGCGCGACCACTCGACCTGCTCGGGCTTCTCGCGGCCGCGAAAAAATGCCTGGGCGGCATAGGCGGCATAGGCGGCCAACAGGACCCCGCCATCAATTGGCTGTAGCCCCTGCCAGGGCGCAGGAAGGATCAGGAGAGCCGCGAGCGCCAATATGCCGAGATATGGAAGAGCCTGCACGGTTGCTGCTTTCGGATCAACACGCAATAGGTGCTCGCGCAGGTGCTGTTGATGTCCCGGATCATCGGGAATGTCGCGCTTGCGCGTTGCGATATAGCCGACGGAAACGAGCGCGGGGATGCCGATGGCGGTCGAGCCGAGCATTGCCCCCAAGCCGATATCGGTCACGCCCCGCACGGCGCTGGTAACGTTGACACCGACTTCCGGGCTTGCAGTGGCGATGCCAATCAGAGAGCCGCCAGCAGCCGCCGAAAGCCCCCACTGTTTGCGCAACTTACGAAGGGGCTCCGCCAGATGATCGGAACCCCACGCCGCCGCGAAAACGGCGGCCAACAGGACAGCAGCCCATATCCAAGTGCTCATGCTCCTCCGTGACAGGTTGTCCGGATCGAGCTGATCGACAAGGCGCGGTTCGTGAAGGAGCGGTCGGGTTCGCGGCTCGATATCATGCCGGAGCGCTCCGCCGTGTCGACGAAGCTTCCCGCAAATCGCTGCGGGCGTCGCGGATGATCGACCAGGACGACTGCAGGAACAGGCCGGCGATCACGGCGGCGACGACGAGGTCCGGCCAAGCCGTTCCGGTCCAAGCCACCAGGCCTGCCGCCACGACGACGGCTGCGTTTCCGATCGCGTCGTTGCGCGAAAACAGCCAGACCGCCCGCACATTCGCGTCGCCCGTTCGGTGGGGCAGCAATGGAAGAACCGCAACCACATTGACGACGAGTGCAACCAGTGCGAACAGGCCCATCAACTCGGCCTCGGGTTGCTGCTGCACCAGCACGCGATAGGCCGTATTCACAAGGACCCCAAGGCCGAGCGCCCCAAGAAAAAGGCCTTGGATTAAGGCGGAACGGGCGCGCCAGACGATGCTCCACCCGATGGCGAGGATGCCAAGAAAAGTAATGAGGCCGTCGCCCAGGAAATCGAGTGCGTCGGCCTTTAGCGCCTGCGAACCAGAAATAAAGCCACCGAACATCTCGATGATTCCGTAGCCGACATTGAGTACGACCACGATCCACAACGCGCGTTTGTAGGCCGGTGTAATGTGCGATAGGTCCTTGGGCAGATCGTCAATGTCGCCCTCGGTGTCGGTTTCGGGCGCATCCAGACGGTCAAGCCGGTATCCGATGCCGCTGACAGCGCGCTCGACCTCCGGGAGGCGGGCCGCTGGGTCGCTTACGTGCAACGTCATGATCTGCGTGGCAGTCGAAACCTTTACCTCGTCCACCCCAACCGAGCGCACTGCCTTCTCGATCTTAGCCGCGCAGGAGGGGCAATCCATGCCGGTGACGCGGTAGCGTGCGGTCTCGGCATCGTGCGCTGATGCTGTTATTGTCATGGCTATCTTTCCTGTTCGAGAGAGGCTATATATCATCCGTGACTGATATGTCTAGTAATGTCGAAGTGCTGGAGCGGATCAAGGATACAACCTTTGCTCTGCGTACGAAGCTATTCCGGGGATTGGCCGATGCCTCGCGCTTGTCAATTCTTGATGCTTTGCGCACGCGGCCGTTGTCTGTCGGCGAGATCGTCGCGATCACGGGTCTGTCGCAGCCGAACGCGTCGAACCATCTGCGGTGTCTCAGCGAATGCGGCCTCGTCTCCGGCGAGCAGCGCGGCCGTTTTGTCCATTATCGCCTGAGCGATCAACGTCTGAATGATCTGTTTTTGCTTAGCGACGAGCTGCTGACGGAGACCGCGTGCGCCGTAGATACCTGCGGGAACTATGGCACAAGCTGATCCAAGCGGGTTATTGCTGGCGCAGCGCTCCATTTTGCGGTCCCGCCGATTTCAGGTCGCGCATGAGGCGTACCTTCCTCGGCAGCACACCGGCGCGGATCGCCGTTCCCGGCCATGCAAGTCCAGGATCGGGCCGCGGACGTGATCCGTTTCGAAGGGCCTGACGGACAGGTCGTCACGTTGCCGCCGCTGGCCTTCTACACCTTGATGGACCCTATTCCCGGGCGCCGCGCGCAAAGGCGAGGCTAAACGCTGCGCTCCTAAAGCATGTAACCGATGTCAGAGGCTCCGGTCGGATAGGCGAACATCGTCTGCTTGAGCGCCGTTGCAGTCAGCTCGTGCCGGATTGCGAGCGCGAACAGGTTGATGATTTCATCAGCGTGCGGGCCGACCAGATGCGCCCCGAGCACCCGTTCAGTACCTTCCTCGACCATCACCTTGAACCCGTAAACCGGCTCGGCCGTCTGCCGGGCGGTGAACCAGTCCGAGGCCTTTTGTGACTTTATGCTGAATTTTAGCCCCTGCCGCTGCGCTTCTTCTTCGCTCAGGCCCACGGCGGCGATCGGCGGAAGCGTAAACGCAACGCGCGGGACGCCACGATAATCTGGCTTGTGCCCGTTGCCTTCAAGGATGTTGCTGACAACCAATTTTGCGTCGTGACTCGATACTGGCGTGAGCGGCGGGCCAACCTGGGCGGCATCGCCGGCTGCATAAACAGCCGAGTTCGAGACGCTTTGCAGATACTTATTGAGCTGCAAGCGGCGATCCTTCACCGCCACCCCGGCGGCGTCAAGATCGAGGCCGTCGAGGTTCGGGACGCGCCCGGCGGCATGGATGACCAAGTCGGCCTCTATGGTCACGCTCTGTCCGCCCGATGAAGCTGTGATGCGATATCCGTCTCCGGCCGTCTCGATCGACGTCACTTCCGTGCCCGTGCGCACGTCGATCCCGACCGCCTCGAAACTCTCCATCAGCCAGCCGACCAGCTCCGGCTCAAAATGGGTGAGCATCCGATCGCCGCGTTGCAGCACCGTCACTTTCGCGTTGGCGCGCGCCGCGATACTGGAGAACTCGGCCGCGATATAGCCGCCGCCGACCATGACAATGCGTTCCGGCAGGGATTCGAGGGCAAGAAAGTCCTCATTGTCGATCAAATGTTTTTCGCCGGGGATTCCGAGCGTCACCGGTTTTGCGCCCGTGGCGATCAGGATGTGGGCGCCTTCGAGCGCGGTTCCCTCGACCTCGACGCTGTTCGGTCCGGTAAATCGCGCCTGGCCGTGGAAGGCGGCAATGTCCTTTTCCGCGTAACTGTCCTCGTGCATTTCCGGTACGGGATCGGTAAAGCTGCGCTTGAAGGCGATCAGCTCGGGCCAATCGATAAGCGGCATGCCGGCGATCCCCTTGTCCTGCATGCGCCTGGCATGGTCGATCGCGGCGGCCCCGCCGACCAGCATCTTTTTCGGATCGCAGCCGCGGAGCGCGCAGGTGCCGCCAAAGGGCTTGTAGTCGATCACGGCGACGGAACGCCCCGCCGCGTGGGTGCGCATCGCCGCCACGCGCGCGGCCGTTCCGGTGCCAATAACGATCAGGTCGAATTTCTCTGTCATCATGCGCCAACCCCTGAAGCGGCGCAGCAGTTCCCGGATGAACCGCGTTTTCGAGCTTCCTGAATCGGCGGGCACGGCGCGGATCCATAGGAGCAGTAGACGCAGCAATCGCCGTCATGCGGGCGCAGGACAGTACCGCAGCCTTTGCAGTCATAGAAGAACTGGCATGCGTCCGTAGGCATGATCTCGGTTTCCTGGTGTCCACAGCGCGGACAGATGAGAGTGCTCTTAAAATCCGCCATGTCGTCGGTTGCTTTCTCTAAAGAGCGTAAATCGTAGTCCCGGTGAAGACCGCGAGGGCTGGCAGCACGTCCAGTTTCCCTCGATCCGGTTGGCTTCAAGCTGTAGGATACAATCTGTAGCGGCTACAGATACAAGAGGTTATTTTTGGCTCAAAACCGGGAGTTCGGCATTGGGGAGCTGTCACAGCGAACCGCCGTCAATATCGAAACGATCCGCTATTATGAACGGGTCGGGCTATTGCCATCGCCGCCCCGGACCCAAGGCGGCCACCGGCTTTATTCCAGCGCGCACCGGAAACGGCTGGTGTTCATCCGGCGCAGCCGTGAGCTGGGCTTCACCCTCGACGAAATCCGCAATTTGTTAGGACTTGTCGAAGGCAGTTACGCCTGCGGCGATGTGCAGGAGGCGGCGCTGGCCCATCTGAAGCATATTCGGCTCAAGATTGCCGATCTTCGGCGCATGGAGCGTACGCTTGCCGATACGGCCGCACGCTGTGAGGGCGGAACGGCTGCCGACTGCCCGATTATCGACGTGCTCAGCCGGGCGCCGGGCTGATGATTGCCATGTCGCGACAAGCCGCGGATTCTCACGGCTCACACGACATAGCGGTCCCAGCTCCCATAATGCTCCTTACTACGGGGACCGCGCGGCAGGCTAAGGCCGATCAGGAGAATGCCGGTGATAACGCTTGCCCCCGAAGCGAGCGGCGCCGCGCCGATAAGCAGCCAAGGCGACGCAATCAGCCACAGCCCAAAGGCTACGTTGATGAAGCGCAAGGGCCGCGCGACTTCCGCCATAGCCATCACGGCAACGGTGACAATGAGCGCGCCGACCAGATGATCGCTGTCCGCCATCGGTGGCTCGGTACCGAACGCTAGACGGCTGAACATAAGCCAAAGGCCAACGGCAGCGCTTCCAACGAGCGTCCACGGTACAGTCACCCCACGGGTCGCCGACTTGATGGTGCCCCCGAGATCGGAATCGAAGCCGGACTGCTTGTCCTCGCCGCTGCCGGGCAGCGCGTCGCCCTTGAAGAAAGATCGCCAGAACGGTCGTCCGCGCCGCTTGTTTAGGACCAGGAACTGCCCCATCGCCACGAGTTCATCGAGCGAATATGGAATCATGATCAGCATCGCGAGCGCAGCCAGCAGGCACAGCGTGCAATAAGTGCCGATAACGATCGGCTGAATGATGATGAAGTAGATCGATATGACACCGAGCGGCACGACGACAATGCCGAACAGGAGGACCATCCATGGCATCGTACGCCAGCGGGCGCGGCCTCCCATGACGCCCATCAACACCTCAAACATGTAAGTGGTGGCGCCCAGACCACCATCCGCAATTGGCCAGGCTTTGGAAACGTCCGAAGTGATAATATACTCGGTGCCATTCCGGACCGCATCGCCGGAAAAGAACGGTTCCCAGACGCCATCGATATGGCCCAGCTGATAGGCGGCAAGCACCCGGGAAATAACGAACCCAATGGCGCCGAGCGCGATGATCGGCAGGCGCTGCAAATAGGTTGAGGGCGAATAGGTCCAGCCAGGGGGCATGTCGGAGGAGTCCATCATGCCTTCGTGGCTCATGCCTGGCATCATCGGCACGAGGATGGCAAAAGTAATCACGAGTGCGCCCACCAATGTGTCATTGGCATAAACGGCGGCGTTTGGGGTCCAGAAGATGAGTGGCGCGAAGAGAAGCCAGATTCCGACTGCGGTATTCGCCCATGGCGCCCAACTGAAGCGCGGTGACAGTGACAGAGCGCTGAAAACCATGATCAGAATGCCGCTGACCAGGCCGCTCCAGGCGGTAAGCGCGCTCCGCAGCGCCGGGTCCCACAGTCCGCGTTCTTCCGTGACGCGCAATACTGCTTCACGGAAATTGTCCTCACCGAATGTGCCGAAGACAAACGGGCTGGTGGCGAGCCAAAGCCCGAGCAGGATATTAAGGAAATGCACCCAGAGCATATTGAAATGCATTTGCCGCATTCCCTGCTTATGCTCGCGCATCATTTCCTGATGCTCGCGCGGCTCTTTGCTGCTGTGGCTCTGCTGCTCCTTTTCGACCTGCTGCGAGGCGACTTTCGCCGAATTCAGCTTGTTGGCCTTATACCAGCCGACCGGATCGGCTTTCAGCGCATCGATCATTTTCGGCAGCGTCTCACGCAAGGAATGCTTGGGCTGCCATTCGAGCAAATCCCGGGCGCGAGCAATATTCAGTTCATAATGGTCATCGGAGATGTCGACCATCCACGGCCGGATAAACGGATCCTCGTCGAAAACCTCTCCTTCAATCCAAGCACCGGCACGCGCGACCGACTTCGGGACCGTGCGAGTTTCCCAATCCTCATCATGAATGAGGCGGCCAAGGTCGCGCTGGAGCTCGCCAAAACTGAGCGTTTCGGGCTCGCCCAGAAGGATTGGTACTTCTGACGATAGTTCTTTGCGGCGATCAATAGCGTCTTGCAAAGCATCGGTGAGATCGTCGAGGTGCAGGAAAGGCTGACCGGAATCGAGATCGCCGGGATAGACGTGGCTGATCAGCTGGCGCTCGTAAATGCGCGCGATCTGACGGGAGAGAAATGCCGAGTGGCACATGTCATCGTAGACGCCGGCTGGGCGTACTATGAGAGCGGGCACGCGTCCGCGCATTTCATGGATCAGCTCCTCCGTTCGAATCTTGGAGGCTCGGTAAGGGAGCTTTGCATCGAGCGCCCAGTCCTCGTCGATCGGCTCGCCGCGCCTGCCCGGTGCATGGACCAGCATTGTGCTGGTGAAAATGAATTGCTCGACATCGAACGCCTGTAGACCGCGGAGCAGCCGCTCGGTCCCGTGGACCGTAACCTGCTCGTATTTGGGGTTCGGCTCGCCGCTCAGATCAAAATACGCGGCGAGATGAATCACCGAGGCGATACGGTTGCCATAGGCAGTGCGAACGCGTTCAAGCGCTGCCGCAACGCTTTCTTGCGAGGTCAAATCAATGCATACGCATTCGGCTTCCGAAGGGGGGTGAGGCGATGTTTCCCGGTCCAGTCCGATGAGGGTGAACCGCCCGGCCAATTTGCGGATGACGGCGGAACCAATAAAACCGCTGCTGCCCGTGACGATAACAATGTCCTTGCCGCCCCTCATCCCTGCCCCCCGGGTCGTGGCAGTTTGTCCGGCTTCAACCCCTCCGATGTTTGATTGGTACCCCGATCACGAGCACAATCAGTGCCAAACCCACAATAAGGGTCATGCCGCCTATCATTCAGTTCAGCCCCTCCATTCCCGCTATAGATTTTTTTCGGCTCCGCGCTTCGCGGTGTGAAGATCCAGTCGCCGGAGCGGGAAAGCAAATTCATTCCAGCCTCCTCGAGACTTGTAATAGTGGGTCAACACGTCATCGGTCGGTCAACACTCCTCCAAGAGAAAGTGCCTCAGATCATCGAGGTTGCAAAAAAAGTTCGAATTGCGGTCACCCATCATGCCGGACAGCAATTTTACTTGGAGCTGGCGACTGCCACTTGGTGTTCAGGCTTTTGTCGTTACTGGCCGCCCATGTGCGACGATAATCGAACCGATCTCAGCCTGAGCGCATTGCCAATCACCGAGACGGACGAGAGGCTCATTGCGGCGGCCGCGAACATTGGCGAGATCAGCAGTCCGAAGAACGGATAAAGGAGACCGGCAGCGATCGGAACGCCGACGGTGTTGTATATCATCGCGAAGAACAGGTTCTGCCGAATGTTGCGCATCGTGGCGAGGGATAGGCGGCGCGCCCTCACGATCCCGCCAAGATCGCCCTTGACCAGGGTGAAGCCGGCGCTCTCGATCGCGACGTCAGCCCCCGTGCCCATTGCGATGCCGACATCGGCCTGTGCCAGGGCGGGGGCGTCGTTTACCCCGTCCCCGGCCATGGCCACCTTGCGTCCCTCCGATTGCAGATCGCGAATGATGCGCGCCTTATCCTCGGGCAGCACGTCGGCGCGGACTTCATCGATGCCGAGGCGGCCCGCAACAGCGCGCGCGGTTCGCTCATTGTCGCCCGTTGCCATAACGATCCGGAAGCCGAGGTCATGCAGCGCCTTGAGCGCGGCCGGCGTCGTCTCCTTGACGGGATCCGCAACGCTTACGAGACCCGCGACCCCGCCATCAACGACGACGAACATGACGGTCTCCCCCTCATCGCGCCGGGCGTTTGCGGTCTCGGCAGCTGACGGTGCCTCGACCCCGAGCTCCGCCAGCATCCTCGCATTGCCCAATGCGACCGCCTTGCCGTCTACCACGCCTTTCACACCCATCCCGGTGACCGCCTCGAAATCGTCGGCCTTGGCGAGCGTGAGGCCTCGCGCCTCGGCACCCCGGACGATCGCCTCCGCCAGCGGATGTTCTGAGCCCCGCTCCAGGCTTGCTGCGAGGCGCAGAATCTCGGCTTCGTCATGACCTCTCTCGGGCAGCACGACGGAAAGCTCCGGCTTGCCAACCGTAAGCGTTCCGGTCTTGTCGACGATCAGCGTATCCACTTTCTCGAAAGCTTCTAACGCTTCGGCATTCTTGATGAGCACGCCCGCTTGCGCACCGCGCCCCGTCGCCGTCATGATCGACATTGGCGTGGCAAGACCGAGCGCGCAGGGGCAGGCAATGATGAGAACGGCAATGGCTGAGATAAGAGCATAGGCCAGCGCAGGCGACGGACCCCAAATAGACCAGGCGAGGAACGACAGCACCGCGATCGCAATCACCGCCGGTACGAAGTAACCGGCTACAGCGTCGGCAAGCTTTTGGATTGGCGCGCGCGATCTCTGCGCGGCCGCCACCATCTCGACGATCTGCGCGAGCATCGTGTCCTTGCCCACTCTCTTGGCCTCTATGATGAGACTTCCGGTCCCGTTGATCGTTGCTCCGGTGACAGGATCGCCCGCGATTTTCTCTACCGGCACCGGTTCGCCCGTCAGCATCGACTCGTCCACCGACGACCGTCCTTCCACGACCTCGCCGTCGACCGGCACTTTTTCACCCGGACGCACCCGGAGTCGCTCGCCGATCTCCACATCTTCGAGCGGCACCTCCTCTTCAACGCCACCCTCGCGGATCACGCGAGCGCTCTTGGCCGCGAGATCGAGCAGCGCGCGGATGGCCGAGCCAGTCCGCTCGCGCGCTCGCAGCTCCAGGATCTGGCCCAGGAGGACGAGAACCACAATCACAGACCCAGCCTCGAAATAGATACCGACGTTCCCCTCAGCGTCGCGAAATCCGCTGGGGAAAAGGCCTGGTGCGATTACGGCGACAGTGCTGAACGCCCACGCCGCAAAAATCCCCATGGCGATCAGACTGAACATGTTGAGGTTCAGGCTGCGGAAGCTTTTCCACCCCCGCACCAGGAACGGCCACCCCGCCCAAAGGATCACCGGCGTGGCTAGAATGAGTTCTAGCCAGTGGGCAAGTCGCTCCCCGGTCCAACTACGGATCGGGATACCGACATAGCCGCCCATTGCCAAAAGGAGAACCGGAATGGTCAGGACGACACCAATCCAGAACCTCCGGGAGAAGTCGACCAGTTCTGGGTTTGGGCCTTCGTCGCCCTGCGGGACGCCTTTGGGCTCCAGCGCCATCCCGCAGATCGGGCAGTCCCCCGGTCCAACCTGCTCGATATCAGGGTGCATCGGGCAGGTGTAGATCGTGCCGGCTGGCATAGGTTCTGGCGTCGGCTTGCCCTTGAGGTATGTCTCGGGGGCCGCTTCGAACTTCTCCTTGCAGCGAGCCGAGCAGAAGTAGAAGTTTTCGCCCGAATACGAGGACAAGTGTTTGGCAGTCGCCCGATCGACTGCCATGCCGCAGACCGGATCGACGGCCTCTATAAAGTCGCTAGGCGAGGCGGCGAAGCGAGACCGGCAATTCTCGGAGCAAAAGTGGTAGAGATGGCCTTTGTGCTCATGGCGGGGGCTGCTGTCCCCCGTCTCTACCACCATGCCGCAGACTGGGTCTCTGGTCATTCCCGAATTGGCGCGCGCTACGTCCATGGTCAACCCTCCAAGCAGTTGAGCACCAAAAAGTAGCGCTTCCACCGATGGGAAGGTCAAGGCTTAAAAAAACGTCGAACCCCCATTGACCTTCCCATCGGTGGAACCCTTACGTAAGGCTGGGAAGTGGATAAAAGGTACTGCCACGATGAACATCGGAGATGTCTCTGAACAGAGCGGTTTGCCAGCCAAGACCATACGGTATTATGAGCAGATTGGCTTGGTGCGGCCCTCGCGAAGCGAAAACGGATATCGTGATTTCGAGTCTGAGGACTTGCACAAGCTCACATTTCTGTGCCGCGCCCGATCCCTTGGATTCAGCATAGATGAGTGCCGGACGCTTTTGTCCCTGTACGAGGATCGTGAGCGATCGAGTTCAGAGGTCAAGAAGATTGCCGCAAAGCATCTTGCCCATGTCGATAAGAAGATATCGGAGCTGCAGTCGTTGAGTGCAACACTCCGTGATCTTGTCGATCGCTGCAATGGCGACGATCGTCCTGAATGTCCGATCGTCAACGATCTGGCTCACTCCGGAACAGCCTAAAGGCATTCGAAGGCGCAATTGGTCGCAACCATATCTATGGAAGTGCAACCGCCTATAGGGTAAGTTATCAGTATGAAGTTCTTCGTCCGGCTCATTGTTGTTACCGTCCTTGCCGCTTTCGCGGCAAGTTCGGTCGCGCATGCAACGGGCTCGGCGGAGATGACCGCCGCCATGATTGCCTCCGACGACGCCGCGATGGATATGCCCGATTGCGACGCATGTGGCGACGAAGGCCAGACGGCTTTCGCGTGCGACGTCATCTGTGGAGCGGGCGGTTTCGCATCTTTGCTTGTCCCGCAGTCGCAGGGGATGTTTCAGTCTCCCCGTCAGACGCTTAATCCGGTGGTGACGCAGAATCTGCGCGGTCTTACCGGTCCCCCAGCCAAACAACCTCCTCGATCCCTCATCTGATCTGACGCCCGGCGCGCGAGCGCATCCGGGAATGTCATCTCGTGCTTCGGCGACGCATTTTCTCCGACGCGCGCGATCCAGTCCTTACCGACTGGGGCACCCACTGGCCCCGGCGGTAGACCGAGAGTTTGATGAGGAATAATTATGTCCCGCCACTCATATCCGGCGCTCACGCGCCGCATGTTCATCCTAGGTTCCGGTGCTGCACTCGGGACCTCGGCATTACCAATGGCTCTGCGTGCTGCCGTACCGGCAGATTCGGCCATGGCGGTCGTCGCCTTCGATGGCGATGCTTTGCTCGCCGCTGGCTCGAACCTGATCCGCAGCGAGGATAACGGCAAGTCCTGGACAGCGCTGCCGGTTCCTGCCGCCATTCTAGGCCTGGCCACGCACCCTGCGCAACCGGGACATCTCTTTGCCGGTCTCGCTTCTGGCGGCGTCGTCTTGTCCCAAGATGGTGGCCGCAGCTGGGAAACCCGCTCCCGTGGGCTCGCCGAGGGTGAAGTCGATGCTGTGGCCGTAGCGGCCGGCCAACCTGACATGTTTTATGCAGCAGTCCGGGGGGACGGCCTTTGGAAAAGCGAGGACGCTGGTGGAAACTGGAGTCTTGCTATCGATCGCCCCTGGCTCGAGGACGCCGAACGTGACCCTTTGGCGCTCGCTTCAGTCGATTTGGCAACGGGCATGGGCGGAATCTGGATCTACGCCGGCACCCCAGCGGGCCTGACGCGTGTTCCCGACTGCTTCTGCCGCTGGCAGGACGTCCAGCCCGGCGACGCGATGGATGCCCTGGTTGCAGGCGACACGCCTCCTTCGGAAGCTCCGCTCCCAAGGAGCGAACCGGTCCGAGCGCTCGCCAGTGCACTCTCTGCACCCGAAACACTGTACGCCGCGCTGCCGTCGGGCGTCTGGACGTCCCGCGATGGCGGCGTGGTTTGGTCGCATGTCGCGCAGGGCTCTGCCTCGGCGGTCGCTGTTCATCCCGCCGATGAAAAACGTTTGATCGCCGCGCTCGACGGCGTCCTGAAACTCAGCCGCGATGGCGGCGCAAACTGGACCACTCTCGCGGTCGCTTGATGGAGACTATAATGAAAAAACTCTTCGCCCTCGCCTCGCTCGCGGCTCTCGCAGTCGGAGGAGCGATTGCGTTCACGACACTCTCCAGTGCGCAGACGGATCAGCAGACTGTCGCCGGCATGGGAGAGATGGCTGCGGCTGAGCTCTCCCGAGAAATCACGATCTGGCGCAGTCCGGGCTGCGGGTGTTGTGACACATACGCCGACTATCTTCAGGCAAACGGCTATCGGGTGACCCTCGTCGACGACCAGGATTTCGACAGGCGCTCGGTCGAGGCGGGTGTTCCCGAGCAAGGACTCGGCTGCCATCTGGCTGAGATCGACGGCTATTACGTCAGCGGCCTTGTGCCGACCGCGATTATCGATCGGCTGTTGACCGAGCGCCCGGAGATTGAAGGCATCACGCTGCCGGGAATGCCGGCAAACGCCCCAGGCATGGCTCCCGAGAAAAGCGGCACCCTTAAGACTTACGCATTCGGCGAGGACGGGATCACCGTCTATTCCAATGAGTGAGTGTATGATGGGAATGATGAACGGACCGATGATGGGCCTCATGATGGCCGGCGGCGGTCTTGTCTTGCTGCTTGTTTTTGCGGTCTTGGTCCTAAGCCTCGTGGCTCTGGTGAAATACCTGAGGGGGCCGAAATGACCCGCAAACTGATCATAATCGCCAGTGCCACTGTTACGAGTCTTGTGGCCATCGCCGCGCTCGCGCAACAGCAGGACCACGACGCGAGTGCGGAGGGCCTGACGGTCCTGGGCGAGCCGGTAACGATGGAAGAAATTGCGGTTGGACGGCAACTCTATGCGGAAAGCTGCGCCTCCTGCCACGGGGCCAATTTGGAGGGTCAAGCCGACTGGAAGCGCAGGCTCGATAACGGCCGCATGCCGGCCCCGCCGCACGATGAAACCGGGCACACCTGGCACCATTCGGACCAGGATCTGTTCACCATCACGAAGAACGGTGTCGAGGCGGTCGTGCCGGGCTACGAGAGCGACATGCCTGCCTTCGAAGGAACATTGGACGATGCCGAGATCCGCGCCGTGCTGGCCTACATCAAAAGCACATGGCCCGAGCGCCAGCGTACCTTCCAGGCAAAGGTCACGGCGAACGACGAGGACAGGTCATGAGCACAAGCGAAGGTCGGGCTCCGTCGTGGGTCGGCAGGTTGGTTCTGATGTTGCCCGTCGCGGTCTTCGCCGCCGTTGCACTGGCGCTCTACTGGGGGCTCAACGACAACGACGACAGCCTGCCATCGACACTCATCGGCAAGCCGATCCCTGAGTTCGACCTTCCTCCGGTCGAGGGCAGGCAGACCGGCTTTTCTTCCGCCGATCTTCGCGACCAGGTATCGATTGTCAATGTCTGGGCATCGTGGTGTGTGCCCTGCCGGGTGGAGATGCCTCTGCTCAACGAGCTTGCCGAGGACGGCATAGTTCCAATCTACGGAATCAATTTCAAGGACGATGCCGTGGAGGCATTGGCCTTCCTAGAAGAGCTTGGCGACCCCTACACCCGGATCGGTGCGGACCAGTCGGGTCGTGTCGCAATCGACTGGGGCGTCTACGGTCTCCCCGAAACCTTCGTTGTCGATGCCGACGGGCGGATCGCTTACAAGCACGTCGGACCGTTCGATCGAACGTCGCTCGAAGAGGATATCCTTTCCGTCGTGCGGCGATTGCAGGCGGAGGACGGATCATGAAGCGTCTCGCCTTTTTCGCCGGCGAAATGGCGTTGGCCGACCCTCCTGCTGTGGCCCTTCGGCCGATGCCGCTCTCCCACGAGATCGAGATCCGATATCTCGGCATCTACCTCGCCGAAAAACTGCTGAAGACGCTCGCATCCGGCGGAAACCAGCCCTCCGACGATCTTTTTTATCAATCGCGGGGGCGCGAGACCGGCCAGCTCGCAGGCCCGGCCAAATGGAATAACCCCCGAAGCCGTCGCGCAATTTCGGCCCATCATCAATCTCACAAAGGGATAACCTGAGCCATGACCGAAATAACCACCGATGCAACCAACCTATCACCCGTCGCACGCCCGTCGGGCATTCGCATCCGCTTCGGCCGGCGCCGCCTCATCCTTGCTGGCATGGCTGTGATCGCCGCGGGCCTTTGGCTGAACTGGGGTTGGATGACGGCTATCGGAGCGGCCCCCCTGATCCTCGCCCTCGCGCCCTGCGCCGTAATGTGCGGTCTAGGAATGTGCATGATGGGCGGCTCGAAATCTTGCGGCAGCAAGAGCAATCCGGCCGGAGGGCCGGAGTTCAAGACGGACTAACCAGCAACTGAAAGGACACTATCATGAACATCGCTTCCAAACTCAGCATTTCGGCGTTCGCACTGGCGGCGCTCCTGACGACGGCCGCGTTCGCGCAGGAGGCCGGTGGCCAGGCGCCTGATCAGATGATGCAGGATCAGACGACCATGCCCGGAAACATGATGAACGGCGACATGACCGGCATGCAGGGCATGATGCAGATGATGCAGCAAATGGGTCCGATGATGGAGGCCTGCACGGAGATGATGCAGGCCATGACGAACCAGATCGAGTCGCCCGTGACCGAACCGCAGGATGGCTGAACTTGCGCACCCGCCTGGGCGAATGCCTGGGCGGGTTTCTCATAAGAGTTGAAAGAATGACCACAGAATTAGCAACCCGTCGTCTACGGCGTATCCGGCTGGTGCTTTGGGGCGCCGTGGCCGCAGTCCTGCTTGCAACTGGCGGCGCACTGATGACGCGCTCCTATTTGCTTCCGCCAACGCCTGGAGGGATCTCTGTCGAAGTGGCCACCATCGGTGAAACTGACATTCGCTCGGAGTTTACTCTGATGGATCATACTGGGCGCGCCGTGACAGAGGCCGACTTCACCGGGCGCTGGCAACTCGTCTTCTTCGGCTTCACACACTGTCCTGACATCTGCCCCACAACGCTAGCTTACATGGCGAGCGTTCTCGATCTTCTCGGTCCTGATGCAGAGCGCGTGGTACCACTGTTTATCACCGTTGACCCGGCGCGCGATACCGTCCCGGTCATGGCCGAATATGTCGCTGCCTTCCATCCCCGCCTCGTTGGTTTGACTGGCACTGAGGCACAGGTCGCCGAGGCGACACGCAACTTCCGCACCTGGTACGAGCGGATGGACGATGAGAATGCCCCCGACGGCTACATGATGGCGCATGCCGGCCATATCTATCTGATGCGCCCGGACGGCCAGTTTGAAACAGCTTTCCAGGAACGGGACCAGCCGCCAGAGGATATGGCCGAGCAGGTTCTTGCGCGCATTCGAAAGGACCAAAATAGATGAAGTTCCTAATATCTCTGGCGCTCGTCTTTGCAACCCCTCTTGCCTCTCTCGCCGAGGTTACAGTTACCGACCCTTGGGCGCGCGCCAGCATTCTCGCCTCCCGCCCTGGAGCGGCCTACGTGACGGCGGAAAGCGACAAGGACGACCGGCTGATCGGCGCATCAACACCCATAGCCGACCGCGTCATGATCCATGCCGTTGAGACCGACGCTAACGGGGTCGGACGAATGGTACATCGCGAAACTCTCGATCTGCCCGCCGGAGAAGCGGTGAATTTCGCTCCAGGGGGCATGCACCTGATGCTGATGGGGCTTTCGGAGAAGCTCGTTGAGGGCACGATCTTTCCACTCACGCTCCATTTTGAGGCCGCCGGCGAAGTCACTGTTGATGTTCCGGTTCTCGGAGTGGCTGCGAGCGGCCCGCATGAGGGCAGCAAATGAGGACGCTTCTCCTGCTTGCGATTCTAAGTATTGCCACACCTGCCCTTGCCAATCACCCGGGCGAACGGCTTGACGAGACGATGGGCGAAAAGGAGCCGGCTTTCGAAATCGCCGACCAACCCCTGCCCGCCATCGAGTTGATGAGCGCCAATGGTGTCGAACTCGACCTGCGCGACCTGGCGGACAGCATCATCGTCCTGAGCTTCTTTCCCGATGAGTGTGGTAGCCCTTGCACCGAACAGCAGGCTCTTCTGGTCGAAGTCCAGAAATCCATCAACATCACGCCGATGCGTGAGATGGTCACTTTCCTTACCGTCGCTTCACCCGAAGCGCCCGCTGTCGAAGGGTGGGACGGCACAAATTGGCTCCGTGTCACAGCCGGAGGCGGAGATACCATTACCGAATTAATTGCCGAACTCGGCGAGTTGTCGCGCCGCAATCAAGGCGCTCCAATGGCTCACATCATCGCCCGCGGGACCCGCCATGCCGCTATCTTCCACGGGGCGGACTTCGAACGGATCAATATGATCCTTTACATCAACGGTCTGACGAACGCTCACCCGCCAGAGCCAAGTATGCTCGACCGCATTCTTGAATGGCTGCCGTGACTGCCGCGGCTATCCTCTTCGTGCTGGGCTACACGATCTTCAGCGAATGGCTGAACATTCAAGTGCGCAAAGCAGGAGCACACCGCAATCTCCATCTCTTCCTTGGCGCAAGGCCCAGCCCCGTCCTGCAGTGGGGAGTGAGGCGGACAGCGGCCTACGTGAGGGCCGCCAAGCTTCGGCCGTGGCGACGGGCGGCCATGGAGACGTTCCATGTCTGATCTCTCGCTTCTTGGGCTGACCGCCGTGCTCCTCGCCGGAGCCATATCGTTCGTTTCCCCCTGTGTTCTCCCCCTTGTGCCAGGCTACATATCGTATGTTGCCGGGGGGACAGTGACGGGCGCAGCGGTACCCTCGCGTCGTCGTGTCGTTTTGCTGAGCCTCTGCTTTGTCCTTGGCTTTTCAACGATCTTTATGGCGCTGGGCGCGTCGGCTACCGCCCTCGGGCAGGCGCTCCTGAGCTGGCGCTACGAGCTCAATCTTATCGGGGGCGCCATTGTAATCCTGTTCGGTCTGTTCATGATCGGTGCGGCACGCTTTGCGACTATGGAACGCGAGCTCCGCTTTCACCTAAATGTTCCGGGGGGCCGGCCCGTCGCGTCCTACGTACTCGGGCTCGCGTTCGGTTTCGGCTGGACGCCCTGCATCGGCCCGATTCTCGGTGCGATTCTCACCGCCAGCGCTGCAAGCGCGACGGTGGGGCAAGGCATTGCCCTTCTCGCCGTGTATTCGGCGGGCCTCGGTGTGCCATTCTTGATCGTAGCCGGCTTCACGGACAGGATTGCAGGAAAACTGCGGAGCATCGGTCGCGTCGGCCGCCGTCTGCATCAGGCTGCGGGTGCGATCATGATCCTGATGGGGATCGCCATGATTACCGGACGGCTGAGCGCACTATCTTACTGGCTGCTAGACGTCTTTCCGGTTCTGGCGCGGATCGGATGAACTCTATAGTATGCTTTCTCCCTCGGCTGACGCACTACCGGCATCGCGTTGCCACTAGCGTGAGGGATATGTGTTCTCGAGATCGGCATCGGCTTGGAGTTCGCGGCATTTCAGGCCATTTGTCGTCGGCTGCGTTTCATCACCCGGTGACCATGCAGGCCGGTACCTAGCCTCTCACGGATGTGCTCGGCCTTCGTAGATGAGCGCCATCGGCTTCGGGGCCTTCGTGTTAGCCGGTTTCGACCTGAGATATCTTGAAGCCCTGCCTCGACTATTTCGCGCATTTCGCGGTTGAAGTGGCAGCCATTACCAATCCGGGCCCGCGTTTCCGGTCGCCTGGCAGACGACGTCCAGCATGATCGGCACAGGGTCAATACTCTGCACAGCGTCGATATCGTCCTGAAATCGTGTATCACGGCCCCTGCCTCCTTAAGCGCCCACCATAGCGCTTGTTAAAGACGTTGTTGTGCAACGTCAAAATCTTGGCAAGCCAGAGAAAAGTAGCGCGGCCTTGCCGGCCTGACCATTGAGCCGAAGTCGGCACGTAATGCTGCCAGCAGGCGGCGACAGGCAACAATGTCGGCTCTGCACCATTGTTCAGCGAATTGCGAAGGAGAAGCCCCATGGAGTGGACGGGTAGATGTCAGTGCGGCAAACGCCGCTACGAATGCAGCGAGCCGCCGTCTTATGTCGGATATTGCCACTGCGACATGTGCAAGAAGGCGACTGGCGGACCGTTCGCGCTCCTCGTCCGCTTCGAGCCCGACACCGTGCGCTGGCTTGGACCGGAGCCTCATATCTATCGCTCCTCTCCGATCGCCGAACGCGGATTCTGCCCAGATTGCGGCACACCGCTTTTCCTGTGTTATGACGACGATCAGCGCCTGCGGCTCACCATCGGCTCGCTCGATCATCCCGAACAGGCCAAACCATCTTCCCACTACGGCGTTGAAAGTAGGCTGCCCTGGATTGATTGCTCACAGGGCCTGCCCGAGGAAGAGACGCAGGAGAGCTTTTGAATGGAAAAACTTTGGAACAATGAACGTCGCCTCTGGCTGGAAGGCGTCAGCGTCTACCACGAGCTGCTGCATCCTCAATGCATCATGACCTTTTCGGCCCCCGTCGGCATCATGCAAGGTGATACAATAGCCGAAAGTCTTCAGGGCGTGCCACGCTGGACCGACGTGCAGATGACCGAACAGTCGACCAGTGCTGGGGACGACACCGTCGTTCTGGCTTATCGAGCCGAGGGGCATCGTGAGAATTCGGACCCATACTTTGCCTACTGCAGCTCGACATATGTTCGACAGGAAAACGGCTGGCGAATTATTCAGCACCAACAAACACCGATCGACTGAACATGAGGGCTTGCGTCTGAAGGGCGGCTCTGAGGCACGTCGCATCGCGACCGCGCTCTATGCGCAAGCGCACGGAGCTATCCCTGCGGGCCGTCTCCGCCCATTCGGGTTACGATCGCATCGTGCGTCGGCCGGACCGGCCGATAACCAAACTCGGGAGATGTTTCCGACAAATTTGAAAGATCCCGTCGCCCTGCTCTATGTTGAAGATAACCAGGTCGCGTGGTGGCAGGTCGCCAGCCCTTCTTGTCACGCCGACAGGGGAGCCGCTTTCCAAGGGCGGCTCCTCTCCTCGCCTTGTGACCCATGGCCGATGATGTAGATTATTCGCATCCCGGCAACGGGACAGGCCGCGGTTCATTTCGAAAGCCCCCCAGCCTCGAACGGATCGCGGCCTTGCGGCGGCCGCTCATGCAGCCAACTCTCCCCTTTAGAAGGGAGAAAAAGCCTTGCCCTCTCTCCCCCACAAGGACAAAATCCGGTCTCCCCGTCCTTCCTCGCCGCTCAAGACGGCTCGTGGAGGATCGACGCGGATCCGCATGCGCGGATTCGCGCCGCCCCTTCGCGTTCGCTCGGGCGGGGTGAACCCCCTCCGGATTTTGACCTTGCCCCCCTCTCTCCCGGTCCTCGCCGGACGGTCAGGCGGAAGGCTGGAGCCGCCGTTTTGGCTCCCAGCCCCCAGTGCCTCCCAGCCCCCAGTGCCTCCCCGCGGTCACTGCCGCATCGAGCGGCTGCGACGACAACGAGGGAAGCCTAAAGCCCCTTCCCTCGCGCTCCCTTCCCATCACTTTGAGTTTGCAGAATAATCGCAAGTACTGTATATTCTGTATAACGCAACCGAGGTTCGGATCATGAAAGAATTTGCCGCTGCCGATCTGACCCGCAAGACCGGCGACCTGTTCGAAGCCGCGACCATCTCGCCGGTCGCGATCACCAAACACCGCAAGCCGCGCTACGTCATCATGTCGATGGAGCGCTACGAGAGCCTGACGCATGGCCAGGACACACGGCGCGCGTTCCGCCTCGACGACCTCGATGACAAAGAGGCCGACAAGCTGATCGCGGACCTGCAAAACAGCATCGACAATGACTGATTCCGCGCCGCGCCTTGGCGACGTGTGGCGCTATCCCTTCCTGTGGAGCCGGGAAGCGGCCGGCGGCGAAACCGAGGGCCGCAAGGATCGGCCCGTCGTCCTGGCGTTGCTCGTGCGCAACCGCAATGACGAGCTGGTCTTGCTTATGGTGCCGATCACCAGCGTTCCGCAATCCAGTCGCTACGCCATAGAGGTTCCCGAAATCGAGAAGCGGCGCGCGGGTCTCGATGCCCATATGCGGCTGTGGATCGTCGCCGACGAGGCGAACGAGGACATTCCGGCGCGCAGCTTCTATTTCGAATCCGGCAATCGGATCGGCAAATTCAGCGGCCCCTTCACCAAGCAGGTGCAGGCCGTCATGATCGAAGCCCTGAAGGCGAAACGCCTTCATCGTACCGGCCGAGGTTAGGCCAAAGCCCCAAAGCCCCTTCCCTCGCGCTCCCTTTCCCATTCACGGACGAAAGCACCCTTTGGGGGGCGCTCAGGCCAGCGCTCCGCATCGGCGGGGCGCCAACCCTTCGTCCGTGGCCCATCTCAGATAGATGTCTGTAATCGACCCCGTTGCCGTCATTTGCCCATTCAAAGTCGAAGTTGCAAAGCTGCCATCGGCCCAGACAAGTCCAGGCATCATTTCACTTGCACAATGGCGGCCTATTCGGCGGCGCGTTCGTCGAAACTCTTGCGTGATGCCTCGATATAGTCCTGATGTGATCGTGCCCATGAGGCCAAGGTCAGCAGCGGTTCATGCAGCGAGCGGCCTTGCTCTGTCAGCTCATAATCAACACGCGGCGGGATGGTGGCGAATGCCGTGCGCGTCACGAGCCCGTCGCGCTCCAATCCACGGAGGGTTGTCGTGAGCATTTTATGGGACAACCCGGGGATTGACCTCTGCAAGGTATTAAAGCGCATGGGCCCTCGGGACAGAGCCCCCACGATCATAATCGTCCATTTATCGCCGATGCGCTCGAAAATCTGGCCAAGCGCCTTGCAATTGGCCTCGCCTTCTGAGGCATAGTCGACTTCAACGAGCTTGAGATTGGTTTTGGCCATCATTGTCTCCATTACGCACCTCTGGGTGCGTGACGTTCGAAATCGTGCGTTCTTGCGCAACGATCAACGAACCTTCATATCGCTACGCTCTAACGGAACGTAACGGAAGGCTCAATCATGAATATCGGTGTCAGCGGCGCAAGTGGCAACCTCGGCAAGGCCATCGTCCGCGAGCTACAGGCCCGCAACCAGGGCCACAAGATCGTCGCCATCTCCCGCACTCCCAAAAGCTCGGACGGCGTCGAAGGCCGCGAAGGCGACTACGACAAGCCAGAGACCCTGGCGACAGCCTATGCCGGGCTCGACAAAGTCATCCTCATTCCTACAGGCGACCTGCGTCCCGGCATGCGCGGCTCACAGAACGAAACCGCGATCGCCGCTGCCGTTGCTGCCGGTGTAAAGCACATCGTCCTCCTTTCGGCTGCCGGTACCCGCGAGCAGGCAGAGCCCGCCATCGGCGCAAGCTACTGGCGGGGCGAGCAGGCGCTTATTAAGTCCGCACCGCAGTGGACGATCCTGCGCATGAACTATTATGCGGAAGCCCTCGCCGATGAAGTGAAGCAATCGGCATCGTCTGGCGCCCTGACTGGTTTTGCCGAAAACAAGGTGGCTTTCGTGAGCCGCGAAGACGTCGCTGCTGCCGCTGCCGGCATCGTTCTGACCGAAGGTCATTCCGGAGCAATCTACAATGCCACCGGTGCCAAGAGCTACACCGGCGCCGAACGCGCGGCACTGGCTTCGGAGGTTCTCGGCACCCAGATCGGCTTTGCCGTGGTTCCCGTTGAGGCCCTGCAAACTGGCATGGCGCAGATGGGTCTGCCCGACTTCGTCATCAATGCGGTTGTCGGCATCCAGCAGGATTTCGCATCTGGAGCATTCGACGTGGTAACTGGTGATGTCGAGAAGCTCGCAGGCCGTCCCCCAAAGGACCTGCGCGACGTTTTCGTCGCAAACCTGAAGTAAGGCCAAGCCATGAACATCAAGTGGGTCTACTGGATTCCCACAATCCTCCTGTCGCTCATGTATGTGGGCGGCGGGCTGATGAACTCGTCTGCGGCAATGGTCATCACCTGCTGCCGGTCGGCGCCGGAGCAGCGGTAATTCTTGTATCGGAAGGTGACGCTGGTCTGGTCGAAGGCAATAAGGCGGCTGTTCGAGATCGCTACGCGGAGGGTGTAGCGCGAGAGATAGGCGAGAACGGCTTCAGGTCCGGCGAAGGGCGCCTTGGCATAAACAACCCAACGCTTCCTTCGGACGGGCGCAAGGTGGCGCAGAAAGACACGCCGGTCGCTGAGACTCGCCAGCTTTGCCGAAGAAGACGAGCTTTCCGGCACCATGGAGTTCGAGCAGCCGGGTCAGGAACAGGCGCTGGAACAGTGCCCACTGGCGCAATAGGGTAAGCAGATCGGGCGAGAGCATGGCATTGCGTTATCGTCCGCCTTTGCCCCGCTCGACCCGGATCGCTCGCTGTCGATATCGCGCACCTTGAGCAGCGCAACTTCGCCGACGCGCAATCCCGCACCATAGGCCACCGACAGCGCGGTCTGATGCTTGAGAGTGGTCGTCGTGTTGAGCAAGCGGGCGACCTCGCGTGGCACCAGAGAGCTATAGCCAATGGCTATAGCTCTCTGGCCTTGCCCCAAGTGCCCGAGCGTACAAAGCGGAAAGGGCTATCTAGCACCGTCGAGCAACTCGGTGCTTCACTAGCGCTGCAGGCCCTTGCATTCAGCTACACCGAAAGGGCCTGCGCTATCTCAAGGATGGACACCGGTTTGCCGTAGAATGGAACGTGGGCAAATTTCTTTGGGACCTCGTTTGCATTCGTGCCGGTGGCGAAGACAAAACGTATGCCCTTCTCCGAAAGCGCATCCGCTACCGGCACGGACATTTCACCACTGACTTTGAGATCGAGAACCGCGCCACCGAGGGATGCGGTTTCTGCGATCAACCTCAGCGCCTGTTCATTGCTGCTGGCAGGACCGATTATGTGAGCACCCAACTGCTCCAATTGATGAATTAGGTCGATGACGATCATGTAATCGTCCTCGACGATCAGTATTTTTCTGCCTGCAAACGGGTTCTTGTCCATAGCTATCTACTGGTGTCCTTCGCCATTGTTTTATCGCCGCTTTTTCCTGATGTTTGCAGTGTTGGTCGCTTGGGCGTCTGCTGATTTTTGCACGGGAGCTTTGTCGGTGCCATCTTTATTCATCGGAGTAGCCATCGTGTCCGGAATGGTTTTGCTTTCGGATTTGCTATTGCCCGGCAAAAGGCGCTCTGCCAGCCGCACCACCGTGATCAGCACAATACCGAGGATGAGTGCCGCCCCAAATAGAACGTATTGGCCGGCACCAGCAGCAATTCCTATTGCTGCCGCCAGCCACAGGTTTGCCGCCGAGGTAAGGTTATGAACATCGCCTCGTGCGACAAAAATTGCGCCGGCGGCAATAAACCCGATGGCCTGAGCCAGGCCCTGCACCACACGCAAAGGAGATGCTCTGCGCATTTCCGCTGGCGTTGAGGCTGTCAAACAGCAAAAGTGCTGATACCGTGATTGCCGCCGAACTCAGTGCCACAATTCCATGGGTGCGGATGCCGCCGAGATGCCGCGCAATTCGCGATCAAGGCCGAGAAATATCCCGCCTGCAACGGCCAAGCCAAGCCGCATGACGATTTCGACTTCGGTCATCAAACACTCTCGTTGTTGATCAACAATGATCAATTGGCGGGAGTGGTTCCCGCACCAAGGTGGTCTTGGAATGGTCGAACTTGTCGTTCAACCGGGATGATCCTTTTAGGGGCCGTTAATTTATGGTTAGCTGAAAAAATGTTGCGGGGGTGAGTTATGCCAAATCGAGAACAGTATATTGAGCGCCAAAAGGCGCTAGGAGATTTTGGGGAACTCGCCCTTCGGAGCGATCACCTGCTGGAGGTTTTAAGCCAAGCCTGCCACCTGGTGGGGCGAGCGCTTGGCACTAACCTTGCAAAAATTCTGGAGATCACTCCCGGCGGCGACCAGGTGCTCGTTAAGGCAGGCGTCGGTTGGGAACCAGGGATCGTTGGGAGCACCCGCTTCCCCTTTGGAGACAAGACTGCCGAAGGCCAGGCGATTGAACAGCGCCGGCCCATTACAACGACCAACATCGCCACCGACACAAAATATGAGCGTCCAAAATTCATGCGGAACGCTGGGGTGGTTGCGACCATAAACGTTCCAATACTTCTGCCGGGTGCGATCGTATATGGGCTACTGCAAGTCGATAGTCTCGAAGAACGCGACTTCAGCCAGGAAGACATCGATTTCGTGCGCACCTATGCGATGTTTCTTGGCCCGGTCATTGACCGGCTGCACAAGGTCCACTCGTTGCAGGAGTCCCTCAGCAAGAACCAGAGACTGCTGCGTGAGCTGGAGCATCGCATTAAAAACAACATTGGAGCCATCGGTAGCCTCGTGCGCACCAAGGTCCGCGAGGCCAACTCCGACGAAACCCGCGAAGCTCTGAAAGTAGTTGAGGCGAGGGTTGAAACGCTAAGGCTCGTTCACGAGCAGCTTTACGCCACTGATGCGTTCGAGAGCCTGTGCATGCGCGAGTATGTGTCAAAGCTTGTTGAGGGTCTTCGCAATCTTCATGAAGAGGCAGTGAAAGGCGTTTCATTGAGCATCGACATCGACGATGTCGGCCTTGCCACCGATACGGCGATGCCGCTCGGCCTCATCGTCAATGAGTTTGTTACCAATAGCTTCAAATACGCATTCGACGACGACGATGGGCAAGGCGAAATCGCCATCAGGATCACGCGGACTGAAGGAGGCAACCTTCTTTTACACCTTTCCGACAATGGCACGGGCCTTCCAGAAGATTCCGCTACGAGCCACAAAGGCACAGGCATGCAGCTCATCGAGGGGCTGGCCCGGCAGATAGGTGGAGAACCACGATTTACCTCATCGGGTGCCGGAACAATTTTGGAAATGGAGTTTCCTGACAGCTGACCATTTGTCAGGCAGCGACACCCATTTCTTCCAATGCTGAGTTGAGCACGATTGGATCAGCCGGTTTGGAAAAGAAGCGGGCGCCACTCGGCAGCTCTTCGATTGAGACAAAATGGTGTCCCGATACGACGATGAGGCGGCAAGGGGGCCATTTCTCAAACACCGCGTGCGCTAGTGCCAGACCGTTCATCGAGCCCGGCATATCGATGTCGGTAATGACGGCTCGAATTTCTGGATGCTTTTCCAGCAGCTCAATGGCCGCGTCGGCACTGGACGCCTCTAAAACGTCAAATCCAGCGCTCCTCAAGCTCATCGCGAGATCGATAAGGATTAAAATTTCGTCTTCGACGATCAGGATGGTCGTGCTTTCGGCTGCGTTCATGCCGTAATCTCATTCTTCAAGATCACGCGTGCGTGTAGCACAAATCAGGTAAGCTCCCAATACGTTCACCCCAGTTGTCCAGACCAATGAATGCCGTTCCAGTGCGGCATTGAGGTGGGCAACTATCAGAAGGGGTTATGTGACTACCGCTATGCGCCCAGAGGGGCATGCAGGGGCGGTAACCCGATGGGGCAGCACGGCTTATCCGAAAGTCCCCAACCCCGCCGTTGACCGCCGTAGGGTTTCGTGAAGCACACAACCGCATGCAGTTGTCCCGTTTGCAGCCCATCTCAGACATCCGGAGTTCGGAAACCTGCCATGGCAATTGCGCCGATTCATCCGTTAGACACGGTGGGGGATGCCTCATTGGACTCGCTTCGAGCAGCCAATATCTTCGCGGCGATGGGTGACGTAATCATCTGGATCACGGCGAAAAAGGCGGCAGGCACGGCGACTTCAGAGGGCAAACCAGATGCCACTACGAACGCCGCTGCAATGGAAAACTCCTTTTTGCTCACCGTGAATAGGTAGGCGATCAGTTCTTGCCGGTCGGCCACAAAGACCTTTGCAATGGACCCGACTGCATAGCCGATCAGGTTCAGCGTGAGCGCAGCCAGTGCGATTATGAAAGCAAACCAGCCATAGCCGAGGATTGTTTCAGCGTTTGGACCAACGACCGCGAGAAGCAGGAGAAGATAGAGTACCGAGCCAAGAGACGGATAAAGGCCATCGTGTCGGCCGACACGTTCGGGGTATCGCGTGCGCAGGTAAACCCCGACCACTGTCGGCACCACCACGATCAGCACCAGTTCCATGATGACCGCACCGATGGGAACTTGCAGCTCAATGCCGGTGAGAAGCAGAAAAAGGATCGGCACGATGAACGGCGAAAGCACCGTGTTGACGGCATTGAGGACAGCCGCGAGGGCTACATTGCCGCGCGCCAGTAGAACCAGCAGCGGCGCGGAAACGTCAGTCGGCAGAGTTCCCACAAGGGTTTGACCGGCTGCCAACGGTCCCGACCCGAAGAATAGGCGTCCCGTAAGCCAGCCGGCGAGCGACATGGGACCATAGACGAGTCCGAGCGCCCACAGCTGCCGGCTCGGCTTCTTGAAAACCAGCTTCACGGCATGAGCGTCAAAGGTCAGGCTGATGACCAGCATCAGCAGGGCCAGAAGCGGGCTTATGCCGCTTTCAAGGATGATCCCTACCGAAGGCACTAGCAGCCCGAGCGCGGCGGTCGCGATGGCCAGGAGCAGGAGGTTGTTTTCAACGAAAGCGAGGGTTCTTTGCATGAACAGTCCTAATCGCAGCGGATCGGCCCGGTTGGGCGGCCCTCGCATTTCGCGAATAGGGCAATCGCTTGATCGCAATATTTGCAGTGGCCCTCGCAGCAGTCGTGCATGAGAAAGGCGACGAGATCGGAAAGTGCAGGCCAATGGGCACTATAGATGATCGACTTTCCATCCCGTCGCCCCCGCACGAGCCCGGCGTGTTCCAATTCCTTGAGATGGAAGGAAACGCGTGATGGCGGCGCATCATCAAGCGCGCCGGCAATAGCGCCGGCGGCCATGCCGTCGGCGCCGGCCACGACCAACATGCGCACAATGCGAAGGCGGTCTGTGTGTGAAAGAGCAGCAAACCCTGCGAGCGCATTTTCTTCGATCATATCAATTCAACATTTCATGTTTTATTGAATTGATGTTTATCGAGCGGCACTACGCACGTCAATGTCACTCGCTTTCAGGTTCCACGACAAATCCCCGGCGCGCCGAGATAGGTAATTGCGGTAGTCGCGTCGGGGCATGGCCGTCTCATTTTACGGCGAGGTGTATCAGCTGCTGAACGGCGCGCCGCTCGTCTTGCAGGCACTGGTGGGACCGCATCCGCAGGAGGATGACGCAGCCTGCTTTCGCTTGTGATGGCGATACCAGACATAACTTCCCACCCCTGCTGTCAGCAGCAAGGCGATGCCGATTTGTCCGGCTACGGCTAAACCTATCCCGCTGGCTGCCATTAGCCCCAGCACGGGGGCAGCTATAAGCGGAGCGCAGCAGACGGCACATGCAGCGACGGCGAGACCGCCGGTGGCGGCGGCACCTTTTACGGTATTGTTCATCTTCATGCCGTCGTCCTCGCCAATTCTGGAGCGAAATGGGCGAATAGCTCGTCGGCTGTCGAAGCAGCGTTCTCCGGGACGGTGATGCTCAGCTGCACGATCTCACCCACTTCCAGGTCGAAGCCGAGAAAGGGGCAACACTCTGCCTCTTTGGCGACGATATCCTCGACCTCGGCCCGTGCAGCTATCGCGTAAGTCAGGTGCAACGCCAAGGGTTCACGACGACTCGACAGCAAGTGCCGGTAAGACAGGTTGCGGATACCAGCGAGCCGATCCTCGAAATCACATGAGTTGAGTATGCAGGCGACCGCCAGAGCCGTTTCGTGAGAACGGACGGACGCTGCGCAGGAGGAGCAGCATGCATCTTGTGTGGTCAATTTCCATCTCCTTTTAAGTCAAGATGGACACCAACTTATTCCTTCAAGTAACTTGAGGGTCAAGCGCGTTGCTGAGGATCACCATGTTCACCATTGGCAAGCTGGCTAAAGCCGCTGGCGTCACTACCCCCACGGTCCGATATTATGAGGAGATCGGCCTGCTGCCCGAAGCCGAGCGCACGGCCAGCGGCCAGCGTGCCTATGGAGCCGAGGACCTGGAGCGTCTCACCTTCATTCGGCGCTGTCGTGATTTCGGCTTCAGTATTGACCGGGTGCGCCTGCTCGCCGGGCTATCGATCAGCCCCGACAAGGACTGCCGCGAAGTCGGGGACATAGCCCGTGGCCATCTCAAGGAAGTGCAGGAGAAGATGGTCGAACTCAAGGCGCTGGAGCGGGACTTACAACGGTTTGTTGCTGAATGCGACGCCGTCTGTTGTGGCGGCCCTGGACGTGAATGCGTCGTATTTGAGGACCTTCGGGCGGCAAAGCAATAGACCTGACCCACAGACCCTATCGCCGAGGGCATTCCCTGGGCACGGCAGAATTGCCCCTTTTCCGCTCAAAACCTGACAGTCCGCAGCCCACACCCCATGTCAGTAGGCATGGAATATTTTTGGACGCCGATCGGGGGTCAATATTGGATACGGTGACGTAATTGCTGCTGTTGGTGGCATTCTATCAGTCGGAAAGATGGGATTGATAAGCCAGGAGGAAATTCTCATGAAGCACTACGTAGGGCTGGACGTTTCGCAGAAGAAACTGCAATCTGTGTCGTGGATGAGGCCGGCAGGCTGGTTTTCCAGGGCCAAGCCAAATCAGATCCAGGGGCTTTGGCAGCGGTTCTGGCCAAACGGGCGCCACACGCTGAACGCGTCGGCTTCTAGACGGGTGCCATGTCCAGTTGGCTGTGGCACGAGCTTAAGCTTATTGGCTTGCCAGTCGTTTGCATTGACGCCCGCCACGCTCATGCCGCCCTCTCTGTTCGAATGAACAAGAGCGATGAAAACGATGCTCGTGGACTGGCAGAGCTCATTCGCATAGGCTGGTATTGTGAGGTGGCAGTCAAAAGCGAGGCCAGTCAGAAAGTGCGATCACTGCTCGTGACGCGTTCTCGACTGGTCAGCATTCGTAGGGATCTCGAGAACCAGATTAGATCGCTGCTGAAGGAACAGGGACTGCTTTTCCCACGCGCGATAGGTGCTCAATTCCGGCGAAGTGTCGAGGAGCTCACGGGCGAGGATCAGGCTTTGCAACTGGTCACTACACCGCTGCTCAACATTCATGAACAGGTTTGTCGTGAACAGGAGAAACTGGATCGTACGGTGCGGTTGTCTGCCCGCGAGGATGAAACAGTTCGGCGTCTGATGACGGTCCCTGGAATCGGCGTGGTAACCGCACTGACCTTCAAGCACCCGATTGATGATCCTTCCCGATTCCAATCAGCTTCCTCTGTTGGTGCCTACCTTGGTCTGACGTCCAGACGAAAGCAGTCCGGCGATAAGGACGTTACGGGCCGAGTCTCGCGCTGGGGTGACCGACTGCGAAGAACGTATCTGTTCGAGGCAGCGAGCGTGCTTCTTCACCGCACGAAGAAATGGTGTTCGCTTAAGGCGTGGGGGCTGCGGTTAGCCAAAGGGGTGGACGCGAAAAAGGCGCAGGTGGCGGTCGCACGCAAACTAGCTGTGATTTTGCACTGCATCTGGGTCGATGGCACCACCTTCGAATGGAAACAGCAAGAAGCCTGATAGCCGCTTCCCTTATTCCAATTACAGGCCCGTTATGGCGTGTGGCTGTGATGTCCCCGCCAGGACGGTGGTTGCGGTGACCTCGATCAAACAGCGGCGGGCGAAATTCGTACTGCGTTGGATACGGTGAGGCACCGAACCCGAACATCAACATCAGGCACGACCTCGAAAAGGACCATGACCCCGGCAAAGACGTAAACAGGCTTGACTATCACACGCAATTAAAGGGCTGTTTGACATTTACGGCACGAATCATGAGGCACGCTCATGGGAAACACTCGAAACGTTTCGGCCAGAAAGGTTTGGTGATTGGGACAGGAGCTCCTTCAACTTCATCCCTCCAGGCGGCGGCGATCACCATATGCATCACCGATGCCCAGGAGAGTGGATCACGATCGAGCTGATGAAGCAGGCTTCGGAGGTTCTATCCAGAAGCATAGGGTATGATGTGCCGGAGCAGGATCTCCGGATCGACTATTCGAGGTTGCCCGCTCTGCCGCGCAGCCGCTTCATCATCAAAAACGTTGGACAGACTTCGATCGGAACTCGCGTTGGGTCGCGACGCTAACGTCCTGCCTGCAAACTCTGAATTTCCGTCTCTGGAGCGCGGCTGACGTGGCATCGCATTTGGCGAAAGCGCTTCTACAATCCTGCATTCCTCGATCGTGCCCCGGCCGCCTTAACTAAGGATGCTGTGAACTTGCCTGTTTCTCGATGGAGCGAGCGGAAGGCAAATCAGTAAACGAAAGTTCGAGCCTTCGCAGTCACTAGACTAGATGCACATGGTCGTCGCCAAACCCGGTATGAAGACGCCGATCATGGACACAACCGCCGATCCCAGGCCGTATACGCCCAATATGGACAGGGTCGGGGCAGGTTCACTTTCGCGTTTTGCCCGTCTTCGCCAATGCTTGTAGACCAGCAGCCACGACATCGCCCCGATGGCCAAAAAACCCAACGTCATGGCGATCAACACGCCTCGTTGTATCACTTCCGGCCACCCAAAGACGCAGCCGATTGCATTAGTCGCATAGAGTGCGACAAACGCTATGCTCCAGATGGTAAAGCCCAGCGGAATCAACAAGATTCGGTTTGGTGGAACGTGCCGTTGTTCTATCACCGTACCCCCTCTAACATTCCGATCAGCATCGGCATCAGCGCGAGCATTGCTCCAATGACGATTGCCGTTGCCGCAGTGTAATCGTGCCAGAGCGACGCCAGCCGCAACGGCAGGTTTCGGCGTTTTGACACATAGCCATCCACTGTCTTCATCAGAGCGTTGAGCCCGAAAAGCAAACCCAGAGTCGCATGAATCCACCCAAAACCCAGAAGTGCCGCCGCCGTCGCGAGGTGAGCGTGGTTGCGAGGATCTGGCAGAGCCACAATTGCCAGTGAAATAAAAACAATTGCCACGATGTCGACGACGATCGTCAACACCAGCATTGGTGTGAAATTTCCCCCTTTGGCATTTATCCTCTTGCAAAAACGCCATGCTGTACTCGAAACGGCCACGGCGGCGGGCGCCAGCCATGTCCAAATTGTGGGTTCCGCGATTTCTGAGGGTGGCCAACCGGGAGCGATGAGCCAGAGATAAAGGGTGCCGAATAGGAGCGAAGCGAATAGTGTTCCGTCGGCGGCGAGGCCAAACACCATCGCCCACCACGAGGAGGAGCCATTGACCTCCACATCGAGGAGCGCTTTTTCACCTCGTCCTACGGGCACGAGGCCAGCATCGGACTTTACACCCGTAGGGCGCGACCACAAGAAGAAGCTAGCGAGGGTTGCCACGGCTAGAATTGCCGCGCCAATGTAGAGTTTGAATAGCAGGCATAGCACGAGCGCCCCGGTCAGCACCGCAGAGATTAGCGGCAGATAGGTTGGTCCCGGCAGGATTGCAACATGTTCAAGCCTTCCTGTGGTCATGTCGACCCCGATGGTCTCCATTCGACCGTTGCGGACAAAACCGAGATAGCCGTTACCCGCCGCTAGTGCTGGGCCGAGTCGATCAGGATCAAGTCCATCGCCACGCTCTTCAATCTTTGGAAGCGAGGCAAAGGTATAGGAGGTCGGTCGGGTCGGCATGGCCCAATCTAGAGTCGAGGCGTTCCAGGGATTGCGGCGGTAACGCTTGCCGAATCGGAACTGGAGTACAAGGTCAACTGCAAAGAGCGCGAAACCTATGGCAAGGATGAAGCCTCCGACGCTTGAAAGAAGATTGAGCCAGTCCCAGCCGAAGTTCGAGGGATAGGTATAAATGCGTCGGGGCATGCCCATGAGACCGGTGAGATGCATCATGAAGAAGGTGAGATTGAATCCGATAAAGATCAGCCAGAAGGCCGGGATCGATATCCGGTGTACCGATTCGCGCCCGGTGATGTGCGGCAGCCAATAATATGCGGCAGCCAACATCGGGAAAACGAAGCCGCCAACTAGAACATAGTGCAGGTGGGCTACGACGAAATAGCTGTCGTGGGCCTGCTGATTAAACGGTACCATGGCCAGCATCACCCCAGTCAGCCCGCCGATCACGAAGACGACGAAGAAGCCGGTGATGTAAAGCATGGGAATGTCGAAGCGTGGTCGGCCATGAGCTAAGGTCGCGAGCCATGCAAATATCTGCACTGCCGTCGGGACGGCGACCAAGGCGCTGGCGGCCGAAAAGAAAGCTAGAGCCAGATGCGGAATGCCCACTGTGAACATGTGGTGGACCCACAGGCCGAAGGATAAAAATCCCAGTGCGACGATCGCCGCGACAATAGGATGATACCCAACGATTTTGCGCTGCGCGAAAACCGGTACCATCGTCGAGATCGCGCCGGCGGCGGGCAAGAAGATTATATAGACCTCCGGATGCCCAAACAGCCAAAAGAGGTGCTGCCAGAGCAGCGGATCGCCGCCCCGCGTCGGGTCGAAGAACGGCAGGCCGAAGGCACGTTCGAGTTCAAGAAGGATCGAACCAAGGATCAGTGGCGGGAAGCCGAAGACCATCATCAGCGCCGTCACCAGCATGTACCATGCAAACAACGGCATGCGATTAAGCGACATGCCCGGCGCACGCAGCTTCAGGATTGAAACTGTGATCTCAATAGCGGCGGAGACTGCCGAAATCTCGACGAAGGTCACCCCTAGCAACCAGATGTCAGCATTGATGCCGGGAGTATAGGGCTGGGACGAAAGCGGAGTATACATGAACCAGCCGCTATCTGGCCCCACACCGAAGAGCATGGAGGCAACGATGATCGTTCCACCGAATAGATAACACCAATAGCCATAGGCGGTGAGGCGCGGGAACGCCATGTCCCGCGCGCCCAGCATCTTCGGCAGCAGATAAATAGCCAATCCTTCCAGCATGGGAATGGCGAAGAGAAACATCATCACCGTGCCATGCATTGAAAAGAGTTGATTGTAGATATCCGGCCCCACGAAGGCCGAGTTGGGGGTGGCCAGTTGCGCCCGGATCAGCATGGCCAGAATTCCGCCTATGGCGAAGAAAACAAACGCCGTTAGCATGAAACGTTTGCCCAGAATGGTGTGGTTGACCGCTGACAGGCGCTGCCATCCCGAACCGGTACCCCAAACGCGTTCGAGTTGCTTGTGTAGGCGGATGGGTGACGGCGGAATTTTCGGCATATCTTCCTTCATTCCGCAGCCTCCAGGACAGCGCTTTCGTATTCTTCCGGTGCGTGGGCTCGAACCTGGAAACGCATCTCTGTATGTCCCCTGCCGCAGAACTCCGCGCAGACGCCCTGATAGGAACCGGGACGATCAGCCTGAATTCTAATGATGTTTTCGCGACCCGGGATCGCATCGATCTTGCCGGTAAGTCGGGGCACCCAAAATGAATGAATGACGTCGCCACTGGTCACAACGATGTCGACGGGCTTTCCGGCCGGGATGTGCAGCACACCCGTTGAGCCCAAATCTCCCACTTCGGGATAACTGAATTGCCACTGCCACATGACCCCCTGCGCGTTAATGCGTGCGGGTGCAGTTTCAAGCGCATGAGGCAAGAGCCGATTTCCGGTGTAGAGCGCATAGCCCACGAGGACAGGGAGCAGGATGCCTGGCATGACCAGCCCTCCGTAAATGATCCATTTGGACGGCGCCAGCTTGCTACCGAAGCCGGGTCGCACCCAGACGAGCGCGAGTAGCGCCATCATCAAGCCGAACAATGCTACCGAGGACCAAAACATCGCCCACCATAGCATCGCTACCCTAGCGGCCCTGGGACCTGAGGGATCCAACGTCGAAAGCGGCCCATTGCAACCCGCTAGGACTAAGATGGAGAGTATGACAAGGACGCGAAGAAGAAGGGATGCCATCGTTTTAATGCTAGCCATCTGCGGAACCCATCTTGTCATGCATCGCCCTCGTCCCGCGCAGAGCTGCGAGCAAGAGAGAACACGCTGGACGGGCGGCCCATTTGTCGACGATATGGAAATCTCAACCGAGCCACTAGCGAGACCAACCCGCCTCAGCCTCCGGCTGATCTTTCAACAAGCGCATTAGCAGGATCAGCGCTGCGGCGATATATGGAAGCATCGCCGGCACCCACATCACGAGCCCGGCAAGTTGCTGATCGGCGAGGGCGGAAATCCCAAACGCCGTTGTCGTCTCGAAGTGAATTGGATAGATGGCAAAGGGAGCGAAGACCAGGAGTGCGCCAAGCAAGCCCATCTGCGCAACGAAAGCGATCAGCGCGATAAGAGATGCTCCGCTCCGGCCATGCGACAAAAATAGCTCGCGCCAGAATAGCCATCCCGTGCTCAACAGCGAGAGCTGCATCAACCAATATGGCAGAGCACCCACCACTGCCCAATCATAAGCCAATGGCGCATGCCAGATCCACACGATCAGGACGTGGAGCATTGTTGCGGCCGCCAACGAGAACACAGGTCCCGTTCGCCAAGGCAGTGCTATAGCGATAAGCGGTGCGGCGATGGAGATCAGCACGACGTGATGGAACACCCGCGCTGAAAACAACGCAACCGTCAAAGCGCAAAGTGGTGAGAAGAACGCAACGATAAACAGACACAAGACGCATAGCAAGGCCCGGCGGCCGGTGCTGTCGCGCCGCCCGGCCAAGAGCCACAGGGCGACGATCCCGATCATTATCAGCGCCGCCAGCGGATCGAATGTCCAACGCGACCAGAGGCCCTCCAGTATTGGTGGCGGACCACAATAAGGCTCCTCCGAAAACACCTAACGGCCCCTTTCAATCTATGCAGTGCCGAAATGGGTCTATATCCACACCCGTAGAAAGTTCATTTGTCCCCACAACCTGAACTGCAACGATGGTTGTCAACGTTTACAACTTTGCGAGCTCTCATTATTCGTTCTCCTTCGAGATGGATTTTAGTCTCATCTCCACCTCTTCCCCCCTTATCAATATCCTGATTTTCGGTCGGAAAGCGATGCCATCCATGTTCTTTTTCCTGTCCCAGATTTTCGATTTCTTCACATTGCCATCGAACCTTCTTCTCATTCTCGGCTTGCTTGGCCTTTTTGCCCTCGCGCTACGAAAGATGCGATTGGCTATCTCTTTAGTGACCGTGTCAATGCTCGGGCTCGCAACGCTAGGTTGGTTGCCCGTGGCCCCAGTAGCTCTGGCTTTGCTTGAGGAACGGTTTCCGATGCCCGTCGACGTTGAAGACATCGAGGGAATCGTGATGCTCGGCGGTGCAGTCGACGCTCATACCACGATCGCACGCACACAACCGATTCTAAACACCGCCGCAGAGCGGATTACAACAGTCCGGGTTTTAGCGGAACGATTCCCTGATGCGAAAGTATTACTTTCAGGAGGAGCGGGACACGGAGCCGAAGGCGGGGAATTGACAGAGTCAGACATCGCGGCCGATCTCCTTATTGGCATGGGAATGGCCCCGGATCGGATTGAATTGGAAGAGCACTCGCGCAACACGTGTGAAAATGCCCAATGGTCTGCAAGTCAGCAAAAAATGGATGCGGAGAGTAGATGGCTCCTGGTCACCTCGGCAAGCCATATGCCCCGTGCCGTCGCGTGTTTTCGTGCCGTGGGAGCCGAGATAATTCCCTATCCGGTAGACTACAGAACGGGAAATTTGACTTCGGGAGACACCCCCTTATCCCTCTCGGACGGACTCGCGCTCGCTGACTTGGCGGCGCACGAGTGGATCGGCCTACTGCTGTACCGAATTCTCGGCATGACAGAGGAGTTTTTCCCCGCGCCGTGACCAAATAGTTGGGTGGCGCAAGAAATTCCGATAGTCATTGCTCTCCGATGTTGGGCGAGGCCTCAAAAGAGGGGCGATCATGGCCCGGCGCCAGCTCTCGGGCCGCATAGCGCCACGGCGAGTAGCCTCCCAGCGGAGCCCCCGAAACGGCTAAACCATCAGTGCGTTCTACAGACCGGTGCCGATGACGAGCGGCAGGCTACCCGCCGTCTTCTGGCTCGACGCAACAGCTTCGACCGCTCAAGTCGCCGACTGCGACGCCACAGGTAGGTTCTCGATTGTTAGATTGTTATGGCGACAACGAAGCTGACCGCGATGAGATAGAGATAATCGCAATTGCGGAAGGTGGCGCACTACGCCGCTATCGTCCTCACGTCATTTCGAAGTTGGACAAGAAGCGGCCATCTGGACAAGCGCGATACTGACCGCTGTCGAAATCAATGGTGGTAGAGTTCGATGAACCTGTCGAGGCCTAAGAAGCACAAAGAATTGCGCAGCAGGGACCTGAATTCAAGTGCAGCGAAACGACATTGGATTCGCTATATCTCCAGAAGCGTTTCGATGACCCTGTGCCCATCCGAGCTATCCCAATTGGCAGGACCTTGGATTACTGCCAGTTCGCAGCCTTTCTCATCGACTAGCACGGTGGCTGGAAGCCCCAGGGTAACCCCCTCATTACGCAGGCGCTCAAAAAGCTTGTAACTGGGATCGGCAAAGAGCTTCAGATAGCTCGTACCAATTTCTTCGAGAAAGAGCCCTGCGGCCGTCGGGCCGTCGCTCCCCATGTCGAGGCTGATGGCGACAACTTCGAAATCATCGCCGCCATAGGACTCTTCGAGGGCGTCGAGATACGGCATTTCCTCCCGGCATGGTGCGCACCATGTCGCCCAGAAATTGATCAGCAGCTTTTTGCCAGCGAAGGTCGCGAGGGTGATAGGATTGCCGTCGGCGTCCTGAAAGGCGATGTCGGAATAGTCGCGCCATTGGGTGGAGGCCATCAGCGCGGCCAGTTCGCCCTGCGCTACATCATCGATGGACTGAGCTGCTTCTGCCCTTACGGGGCAACTAGACCCTGACGGGCCATTGCTGATCCAGACTGCCGCAGCTATGCCCGCCATCGCCGCAAAAAGTCCTGTCCCAAGGACCAGGGCTCGAGATGATTTCCGCGTCTTGTTTTCTTCTGGCTTATCCTGTTCCATCGCATCTTCACTTGCAGGTTAGCGTCCTCACAATCCCATGGCCGCCTCAACGGTAAGCCGGCATCATCATTGACGCCCAGCACCAGTCCGGATGCCCGATTGCGCTGCCACGGCCTTCCGACATAATACAGCCCGGCCATAGGGCTAAGGCGCTCGTCGTGTATAACATTTCCTGCAGCATCCTTTGCCGCCTCGATCGCCAGCCAGCCGAATTCGTCTCTGTAGCCTGTGCACCAAATTACGGCTCCCACGTCAGACGACATACTGCCTGTAAAGTGGGACGTAAATTCCGTGCATGCCGATCAACCACGCCTTTCCACGCCCTTGGCTAGCAGGTCTCGGTCGCGGCAACCAGAGAGAAAAACATGGGAACTTCGCTCGGTTGCAATGTCGTGGCGAAAGCGCCGTCGCTGGCGACAAAAACAGGTCCTTGCGCAATGCTTCTTGGATTCCGATATGTTTTGGGCGTGAGCTGAACGAGACCTCGATCCGCTCTGCTTTGTAAGGGTCGCCACCACCGGCATCTAGATGCCCGACTGTCGCCACAACAACCGCTCGCGTAGCAAGGACAAGGAGTTCAAGTTCTGGTCCCGTCGCAAGGAACCTGCCATCATCGAACTGCTCCAGCGGAACCATATGATCAATGTCTACTATGTCGACGATTGCGGCAAGGAGTTGCGAAGTCATTTTGCAGACTTCGACCTCATTGATCCTATGGAGTGAAGCATTGGACCTGCAAACAATATCAAGACGCCCGCCGTGATCCAGATATCGGCGAGATTGTTGACGAAAAATGGAGAGTCGCGCGGCCCCCACGCCAGGAAATCCGTCACGGCGCCATGGACGCCCCGATCCGCCAGATTGGAAACCGCACCGGCGATGATGCAGCCCAAGGCGAGCGCGTCGCGCGCAGAGGACGTGCGGACAAACCAGATCGTCAAAGCCAGGACAAGCACAGTCGTCACGATCAACACAAGCACCGGCGAACCGGAGAAAAAGCCGAACGACACACCCGAATTGAAGGCGAGCCTCAATGAGAGACCAGGCGCCAGGGCGATCGCCGGGTTCGAGGCGTCCAGCGCCCCTAGTGCCCAGATTTTCGTTGCAAGATCGAGCCCGATGAGGCCAGGCGCGAGGTAGAGTGCGACGGGCAGCTTCATCAAGCCTCGCGCCCGATTCCCCGCCACACGAGCAGGCGCATGGCATTTGCGGTGACAAGCACAGTGGCTCCCGTGTCGGCCAGAATCGCCGGCCAAAGACCGGTGATGCCGAGCACTGTCGTCACCAGAAACACCGCCTTGAGTCCCAACGCGATCGTGATGTTCTGGAAGATGTTGCTCATGGTCGCGCGCGACAGCCCGATCATGTCGGCCACGTCGGTAACGCGCCCATGTAGGATTGCGGCGTCCGCAGTCTCCAGCGCAACATCGGTGCCCCCGCCCATGGCGATGCCGATATCGGCGGCGGCCAGCGCAGGCGCATCGTTGATGCCGTCGCCCACCTTGGCCACGACCCGGCCGGCTGTGCGTAGCTCGCCGACGATCCGTTGCTTGTCCTGGGGCAGAAGCTCCGCCCGCGCCTCCATGCCGAGCGAGGCGGCGATGGCCCGCGCGGTGCGGGTGTTGTCGCCGGTGAGCATGAGGGCGTCGGCCCCGAGTTCCTTGAGCCGCCCGATACCGGCAATGGCATCTTCGCGCGGCTCGTCGCGCATGGCGATCAACCCGGCGATCTCCCCGCCAGCGAGGAGAACCGAAACCGTCTTGCCGGAGTCATTGAGCACCGCGATCTTGTCGTCGAGCTCGGCACCCAGTTCGGTGCGCTCCCGTGCCGCGCGAGGCGATCCCAGGAACAGCTCGACGCCATCGAGCGAGCCGACCACCCCCTTGCCGCCGACCGCGCCGGCATTTTCGGCGGCCCGGATGGGGACAACGTCCGCATCGGCCCGCGCGAGGATGGCCAAGGCCAGCGGATGGCTCGATCCCGCCTCCAGCGCGGCGGCGAGCCGCAACGCTTCCCGCTCGTCGCGGCCGATGCCGACGATGTCGGTCACCTGCGGCTTGCCCTCGGTCAGGGTGCCGGTCTTGTCGAAGGCGACCAAGTCGATCTTTCTCAGGCTCTCGAGGACGGCGCCGCCCTTCATCAGCAGGCCGCGACGCGCCCCGGCCGAGAGCCCGGCAGCGATCGCGGCGGGCGTCGAAATGACGAGAGCGCACGGACAGCCGATGAGCAGCACTGCCAGTCCACGATAGACCCATGTACCCCAGTCCTCGCCGGCGACCAGCGGCGGCAGGATGGCGACGAGGAGCGCGAACACCATCACGCCGGGGGTATAGTATTTGGAGAACCGGTCGATGTATCTCTCAGTGGGGGCCTTCGATTCCTGGGCCTCCTCGACCAGCGCGATCACCCGCGCGATGGTGTTGTCGGCACTGG
>NZ_CP146275.1:655000-657500 GCF_037044555.1 Pelagibacterium nitratireducens | reverse complement strand
GAAAGAACTCGAAACAAACATCGCGTCTCTAGGCAAACCGGCCCGCCGCGCATGCGGCTCCTCAATGCCAATCGCCACGCCCTCATGGAATCGCCCATCAAGGGATTGCTGCCGGATTCCCGAAATCGGGCAACGCCAGTTATAGGCTTCCGCAACCGAATGAAAAAAGCCGGACGTCACGGGACAAGGTCTCGCCGCACCCAAGACATAGTCAGAAACAAAGGCCGCTTGCCCTTCGGCCGCCACGCTCATGGGCGTGGTCGCGGGCTGAACAAACTCCAGATCGGGGGCCGAAATCAATGCCAGATCGTCGTCCATAAGGGTATCGAGCAAATAGGGGGCGAACAAACGATCCGATTCAGGGTCACCCTCGGTAACGATCGCGACAGGTTCATTGAGCCAGCGGATGTTTTCGAACCCGAAAAGCACCGATTGATCGTTTGACCGCCAATCGGCGAATCGCCCAACAGCAAGGACGCTCCATATTCCCGGCACGACGGAGTGTCCGAATAGCACCTCTTCCCCGATTCGGTCGGCAGCGATTTCCACATAGTGACCCAATGGGCGTTGAAGCTGGAAGGCCTCACTCACCTGGTCGCCAGGATCAATTCTGAAAATAAGCTTTGTCATGACGCATCCCTCAAGTTCTTTGACGTAGAGGAGACTACTTCTCTTTCTGCCGCGTCGCAGTTCGGGCAACTACGTACAGTTATCACCTTATGCTCGAGCGCAACGACGCCGCGCGGGCCTTTCAGGAGTGGGCCAAGCGCTCTGGACGCGATCCCGCATTCGGCCTGTGACCTGTGCCCCCGGCTCACGGCCCACATTGGCGAATCGCCATCTGGGGCCTGCAGTCCCCTACACCTCTGATCCTCAGATACGGCTCAACGCCTCACGTCTATTAGTTTGTCTATCTGACAAAACTTGGATGTCCCCCTGATCATCTCACCGGCTAGTGGGTTCGATGAGCGCGCTTGGCCTGGTGCCGGAGTGCGCTTTGCAGGCCGCTCTCATGGCGCATAGGGGCATCAGATTGGGTCACTGCCCTGTAGTTCCACCTCGTGATCGTCGGCGCCTTCGGCCTTCATATGAGAAAGCCGGGCGGTGATCCATGCCCCGCCCTGGCTCAGGGCTGAATCGGCGATGATGGCAGCGGCTTGGAGCACCGAGGTCGGGGGGCTAGCCGTTTCGATTGGGCGATTGGCATCGAGATGGCCATAAGGACTGTGTCGCATGGCTTGGGAGGCTGTTGCGACCCGTTGCTTTGCGCCCCACGATTGTCTGGGCCTTTAAACGCAAGAACCCCGCTGCATTTCTGGGGCGGGGGCTTTTCATTTGCTTTCGAGCGACGGTTTGGTGTGGTTGCTAGACTTGGCGACGACCTACTTTCCGGGGCCTTGCTGTGCTCGCCGCTATCGCAACGGCAGTGTTGGCGTTGTTAGGCGCCTTGATGGCTTGCTCGGTTTGTTTGGGACTGGGTGGTCTTATTGGAACGCAAAAAGCCCCCGGGGTGACCGGGGGCTTTTTGTGATTGTGTATTGAGAAGGGTTTTCCAGCGGGTTTTATAGATCTGGCGGCGACCTACTCTCCCGTGCCTTAAGACACAGTACCATTGGCGCTGAAGTGTTTAACGGTCGAGTTCGGAATGGGATCGGGTTCTGGGCACTTCGCCATAGCCACCAGATCGATAAAACTCGCTGGGGAAACTGGTCTTTATTGATCTGCAACACGTTTGGGTGTTGCGGTTATAGGTAAATGAGAACGATCAAGCCGATCGAGCTATTAGTACTGGTAAGCTTCACACATTGCTGCGCTTCCACACCCAGCCTATCAACGTGGTGGTCTTCCACGGCTCTGATAGGGAATACTGGTTTTGAGGGAGGCTTCCTGCTTAGATGCTTTCAGCAGTTATCCCGTCCGAACTTAGCTACCCTGCACTGCGGCTGGCGCCACAACAGGTCCACCAGAGGTTCGTCCATCCCGGTCCTCTCGTACTAGGGACAGCTCCTCTCAATATTCCAACACCCACGGCAGATAGGGACCGAACTGTCTCACGACGTTCTAAACCCAGCTCACGTACCACTTTAAACGGCGAACAGCCGTACCCTTGGGACCTGCTCCAGCCCCAGGATGTGATGAGCCGACATCGAGGTGCCAAACGATGCCGTCGATAAGGACTCTTGGGCATCATCAGCCTGTTATCCCCGGCGTACCTTTTATCCGTTGAGCGATGGCCCTTCCACGCGGGACCACCGGATCACTATGACCGACTTTCGTCTCTGCTCGACTTGTCAGTCTCGCAGTCAGGCAGGCTTATGCCATTGCACTCAACGACCGATTTCCGACCGGTCTGAGCCCACCATCGCGCGCCTCCGTTACTCTTTGGGAGGCGACCGCCCCAGTCAAACTACCCACCACACGCTGTCCCGGGTACTGTTATACCGCGGTTAGACATCCATGACGATAAGGGTGGTATCTCACATTGCGGCTCCATGAGAAC